>JAISIJ010000497.1 GCA_031262245.1 Oscillospiraceae bacterium
AAATTCAAAACTTTCCGATAAAAAATCAAAAACAACAAATGACGAGTCGGCTTATGATTTAATTATGAAAGACAAGGAGCGTTTGTTGTCTTTTTCCGAGCCTACAAGGTTCATTTTCAGCCATTCTGCCCTGCGTGAGGGTTGGGATAATCCGAATGTTTTTCAAATTTGCACATTGAAACAGAGTTCTGCGGATATTAGAAAAAGGCAGGAAGTCGGGCGTGGTTTACGGCTTTGTGTCAATCAAGACGGCGTTCGTATGGACGAAAATACGCTTTCTCCCTCTGAAATTCACAACGTAAATTTGTTGACGGTTGTTGCAAGTGAAAGTTACGATACTTTTGCGAGAGAGTTGCAATCTGAAATTGCGGAAGCGGTTAAAAATCGCCCTAATAAGGTTAATTTGGAACTTTTCAAAGACAAATTCGGCAAGCAAGCTGATAAAATTTATGAGAATTTGGTTAGAAATTCTTATGTTGAGGACGGCAAATTAACAGAGAAATATTTCACCGACAAGGAAAAGGGTGTTATTGAATTACCTCCTGAAATCACCGAAAAACAGGAGGAAATTATAAAAATTCTCGACACGGTTTATAATCCCGAAAAAATGCTCCCCGAAAACGGTCGTGATACAATTCCCGTAAATTTGCGAAAAGATAAATTTGACAGCAAGGCTTTTAAGGAATTATGGTCGAAAATTAACGCAAAAAGTTTTTACACAGTTAAATTTGACGACAATGAATTGATTGAAAATTCGGTTAGAAGTATCAACGAAAACCTGCATATTACCGGGATTTATTACAAAACCGACACAGGAATTCAAGCGGAGGAAATTTCAAAAGAGGACTTGTCAGCAGGGACGGCTTTTAAGAAAAAAACTGCAAAAAACAGCAGTCAGCACTATTTGTCCGCAAGCACAAGTGTAACTTACGATTTGATTGACAAACTTGTAAAATCAACAGGTTTGACGAGAAATGTAATTTTCAGAATTCTATCAAGTTTAGGCAAAGAAACCCTTAAAATGTTCACTTTTAACCCCGAAGAATTTATAATTAAAGTTACGCAATTGATAAAATCCGAGATTTCAACTGCGATTGTTGAGCATATTTCCTACAACAAACTTACGTCAACTTATGACGATACAATTTTTACTTCTCCCGAAATTAAAAAAGGAAAACGCTCCAATTCTGTGCAATCAGAGCGGAGTATTTACGATTACGTTGTTTGCGACTCGAAAACTGAAATGGATTTTGCCTCTGCTCTGGAACAACACATTGACGAAGTTGAGGTTTATGTGAAACTTCCGAGAGGTTTTTATATTAACACACCTATCGAAAAATATAACCCCGACTGGGCAATTGCCTTTTATGAGGGGAAAGTTAAGCATATTTATTTTATCGCCGAAACCAAGGGGACTATGGATTCTTTGCAACTGAAAAAAATCGAAGAGGCGAAAGCACATTGTGCCAAAGAACATTTTAAGGCTATTACGGATGGTAATGTGAAATATAGCGTTGTCAGCAATTATAAGGAATTGTTTGAGATTGTGAGTAAATAGAGATAAGAGAGTAATATAAAATATGGCATATAGTATACAACTAATATTTGAACACACAACTAAACCTCATACTGTGAATTATGTGTTTGAACCTTTCTCATATGAAGATAAAGAAAATGGTGTTACACTCACCATCAATAATGATTGGCTTCTTGTAATAAAAAAGAATGAGCCAATTAACAATTCAAAATTAAGAGATATAATTGAAAATGTCTGCCTTTCGCTTTCAATGCTCTTAGCACAGCAAAATACTGTTATAGGCAAATATCATCCTAACATATCTTTTGATATTACTACGTTGAAATCCTATGATGAAAAAGGTAATGGTAAAGATACATCTTCTGTATATCGTCCAACCTATGAAGTAGGTGTAACATTGCAATTTGCATTTGAAAACTTTCCCCAATTTTATTCACAAGTTGGAACAAAAGAATTTTATGTTTTTAAAGGACTAATCTATGCCGCCTTGCGGAGCAGAGATACTAAAAGTAAATATTTTAATCTATTTACTATAATTGAATATATTGAAGAAAAGAAATTAGGCTCTATTACTACCACAAAATTGTTCAATGATAAGGAAATAAAATTTATAGAGGATAATTTTTCAGATTCAAAGAAAGACCGATTATTACAATTAATGAATGACAAAAAGACTACAAGAGCCTGTAGAAAAGAAAAATTACAAATGATTTTGTCCGAGTGCTATGATATTCAAAGGAATAAGTCAGACCTTAAAGCATTTATTGATAACCGCAATAAGCTATTTCACGGTAAACAAGAAGTTGATGAAGCAAAATTAATTGAATTAATAAATAATTTATTGGGTCTATGTTTGGATGTTTTAGTTGCAGAAAGCAATATGCCAAGCGATAAAAAAAATTTTTCAATGCCAGAAGGGGCAAAGATTGACGGAGAAACTTATCTTTCTGCTTCTTTTGGGGCTGATATTTGTGTTACAAAAATAAGCGATGACTCATTACCATCGGCGAATAAATAAGAGTGTAATTTATACGATAGTACAAAAAACACGAGGTGTTTCAAATGAAAATTAAACAATATATAATTAGTAGCAAAGGTGAGTTTATATCTGCAATAATTGAATTTACCGCTGAGGACGGTTGTCACCGTGTAAGAGTTTCGGACGATAAATGCAAAGAGCAGATATGGGACGGAAAAAAAACAGACAAATTTTGACTATTGACGGCGAAAAATACCGAGAATATGCGAAAAGTGAGTTTAAAAAGCTATGGTTATAAGTCTGATGATTTTATATGCGTTGATTAAAAGTCCTATATTTTGGATATTTTTAGGTATATATGTTTTAGAAAAAGTTACGGAGGATAAATAAAATGAAATTAAAAATAGTAACCAAAATTACTTGTTTGAACTTCCTTATTATAATCTGATAAATGAAATACAATAATACACAAACTGCCGTATTTTTATCACGTCCGAACCGCTTTATTGCAGAGGTTTTGATTGACGGCAAGACGGAAATCGTTCACGTTAAAAATACAGGTCGGTGCAAGGAATTGCTCGTAAAAGGTGCGAATGTAATTTTAGAAAAATCGGATAATCCAAACCGCACCACACAATACGATTTAATTGCTGTTTACAAGGGCGACAGGCTCATAAATATGGACAGTTATGCCCCTAATAAAGCCTTTTTCGAGTATCTGAAAAGCGGTAAATATATCGAAAATATAACGCTGATTAAGCCCGAAAAGACGTTCGGAAATTCACGTTTTGACTTTTATGTAGAAACTGAAAATCGAAAGATTTTTATTGAAGTCAAGGGTGTAACTCTTGAAAATGACGGTGTTGTGATGTTTCCAGATGCACCAACG
>JAISIJ010000007.1 GCA_031262245.1 Oscillospiraceae bacterium
TAAGTTTTAGGATATGAAACTGTTTCGATAACGTCATAGTTATAAAATTCAAGTGTATATTCTTGATTTTCGATTGAATTTTTATACGGCATATAAAGATTTTTATTCTCAGTTTCTGTATATAAATTTTCGTCAAAAGTTACATCAATATAATCTGAAAATTGTAACATAAAATCGTTTTTCTGCTCACCATAATAATCAAGCTCTTTTGTAACAATAGTTTTTTCAGTTTCAGAAGAGGTTACATCCGTTGAATTAGAAGTTTGATTTTTGGTTGTAGTTATTTCAACATCAACTTTTCCTTTAATTTCCGGTTTGCAACCGGTGCAAATAAAAGTTACTATTGTAATGATTAATATTATTTTTTTTTTCTTATACCCTCCGTTGTATTTTTATATGTACCGCCGAGCTGAATACTCGGCGAGTTTAAAATGCTTTGAGCTTTTTAAAATTAATTTACTTGTCGCCGTGAGTAAGCCTACAAGTGGCTGTTGAAGTACTCGTTAAATTACAGCGTTAAGTTGCTGTTCAAGTACGAGGAGATTTTCGATATGGAGGCACGCCCTGCGTGCTACCCGAAATAACGTTTAAGAAGACCTTGGAACGCACAGCCGTGACGGGCTTCGTCTTTGCACATTTCGTGAACCGTGTCGTGGATAGCGTCGAGGTTGAGCTGTTTTGCTTTTTTAGCTATTGCGAGTTTGCCCTCGCAAGCACCTTGTTCGGCGTCGACACGGAGTTGGAGATTTTTCTTGGTATCGGCGAAAACAACTTCGCCTAAGAGTTCTGCGAATTTAGCAGCGTGTTCAGCCTCTTCAAAAGCAATACGTTTATACGCTTCGGCAACCTCGGGGTAGCCCTCACGGTCGGCTTGGCGGCTCATTGCGAGATACATTCCGACTTCGGTACATTCACCTGTAAAATTAGCACGCAACCCCTCTAAAATTTCAGGGTCAACGCCTTGTGCTACGCCGATTCTATGTTCGTCGGCATAAGCTGTTTCGCCTTTTTGTTCAATAAATTTGTCTGCGGAAACACCGCAAACAGGACATTTTTCCGGGGGATTATCCCCCTCGTGGACATAACCGCAAACAGAACATACATACTACTTCATTTTAACATTTCTCCTTTTCTATTTATAATAATAATTTTCAGTAAATTAATATTCGCGTGAGTTCAAAAAAGCATAAAGTTCAAAAAAATCCGCGTGCGGGTAACACCCGCCTGTATTTCGAGAATTGACACCGTTCTAATCTTTGTCATATAATCTTAAACGGAGCTTTCTTCTCATATTTGAACTTATATGTTGACTTATGACAACAAGGGTTTTTAATCTTTGCCATAAAATTCCCCATATTTAAACTTATACGTTGACTTATGACAACGTATTTTACCCTCTTGCCGACTTGATGTGCTGTGCAACTTTAACATCTTCACGCTTAATATGCCGCACAAGCCAATCGCCGATGTTTGAATTGACCTGAGCGACCAATGCAACAGTCGCACCGTCTTGTTGAAGTTTTGCAGACAACTCCGCAACAACCCTCTTAAAACCATCGTGTAGATTTTTATGATTCGAATAACCGGGATATCCGGAATCCAACTGCAACTTTTCCTCATCTCCGAAGTGTTTTGCGGTATACTCCCCCAAAAACTTCAAAGTTTCACCGAGATGTGCCCGCCCTTTACCCGACGCACAAGCCTCCAACAAGTCATTAATCGCCTTAAAAAGCTGTTTATGTTCCTCGTCAATCAACGTATTCCCGGTCAACAAATCCGGTGTTAATGTATATGCCATATCCTTACACCTCCAACAATAATTCTCAAAAGCGTTTCCGCTCCTCCCATTATACACCCTTTAAATAAATTTGTCAACTTTTTTAGTTCGAGAATTGACACGTTTTTAATCTTTATCTTAGTATCTTTAACGGAGCTTTTTTCGGCAACTTGAACCGGTAGGTTTACCCTCGGCGGCAATTGTTGCAGAATATAAACCGAATCAAAACTTCACTCCCACCCCTTTCTAATGCCTTTTTATGTCATATTCTTGTATCAATTTTTACAATTTTAATCACCGATTTTGTGCAAACTCAACAAAAATTTTTAACAAATTTAATATTTTTTATTTTATATTGACAAAACGGTTTTAATTGAGTATAATCAGAAAAAATGTTTAAAATCGGAGGTAAAATTATGAAAATTAAACGCTTGTTTTCCGTTGTTATGAGTATGGTGCTAATACTGTCAATGGCTAATTTTACAAACTCTACAATATCAGTTGCTGCAACTCATTATTCTACTGTGTATTATACTTCTTCTGCGTGGGATTATTACACAGGAACAGAAACAAACTTAATATTCCCTGATTATGTCTCTTATTATAAAATGACAACTATCAATGAATCTGCATTTGCTGGTAACACTCTTATAAACTCTGTAATACTTCCGGATACTGTAACTTCTATAGAAAGTTCTGCCTTTCGTGGATGTAGCAATTTATCTGAAATAGTAATTCCGAGTAGTGTTAATACTATTGCAAGTGATGCCTTTGAGGGGTGTAACCAACTTAAAATATATGTGTGTATCAATTCTTATGCCCAATATTTTGCATATGATAATGGATATACTTTTGTCGTTGTTCCAAGCGAGATATATACATTCGGAGATTATACTTATAAACTTTTTACCGATAAAAAAGCTGAAATTACTAAATACAATGGTACTTCCGATACTCCTGTAATACCTTCAACCATTGACGGCTATGAAATTGTTTCTATCGGCAAAGGTGCTTTTAAAAATTCTTCTTTAATTTCTGTCGATATACCCGATACCGTAATTTCAATCCGTGACGAAGCTTTTATGAATTGTTCTAATTTGACGTCAATAAAATTTCCCAGAAGCGTTAAAAATATCGGACTAAGTGCTTTTGAATCTTGCAGTTCATTGAGAGAAATTATTGCTTTTGAGATAACTACACTTGGACAGGAAGCTTTTTATAAGTGTTCCGATGAAATGATTCTTAGTGCTTTGGAGGGTTCTGCTCTTGATATTTACGCCCAATTTAATGAATACAATTTTATTAAACTTGATAATGTTTACGATATATCTGAGTATGTTGAAATTTTTGTAACTTCTGAATTTAAAGGTTCGGAAAGTATATTTTCACTTACTAATTCAAAGACTGGTGAAGTATTAGTAAAAGGAACTGACTATACCCAAACTTATACTAATTCTGATTTTATTTTTACTGGATTAGGCAATTATTTTAATAATGTTACAATAAGTGCTTTAGATATATTTTCAGATATAAAGGAATTCGGGAGTAATATTTCCGTTCAACTTTCAAACGAATATTTTTGGACTTTAAAAATGATACCTGAAGTTTACGTTGTTGATACTGCAAGAAATTATAAAGTTTTAACTGAAAATGTTGATTATACATTAACAATTTCTGAAAATGAAGATGTTATAACTATTTCTCCTATTGGGAATTACTTAGGAAAAAGTAAAACTATATCTTCAAAGCTTGTTGTTTTTGAAGAAGAAATTATACAAGCAAAACAGCCGTCTTATGGAAATTTTATAATACCCGTAGGGCAAGAAATAACTTCTTCAACACCGAGTAACT
>JAISIJ010000012.1 GCA_031262245.1 Oscillospiraceae bacterium
GTTATAAGGTTGCGAAAATAAGAGAAAAAATAAAAAATATATTTTATTTTGCCATCACTTTCTTTGCGGTTAAATCAGAAAAATTATGCGATTACCAATCGAAACTTTCACGAAGTTTATCAATAATTTTCTTCTTCATTCGATTCACCGTTGACTGATTTTTATCGATTATTTCCGCATATTCCAATTCGGTGAGTTCGTCCCAGAACAAAGCAAAAAGCAGGAGTTTTTCCTCCTGCTTTAATAAAGATATACAGCGATACAGCTCCAAAATTCGCTCTTTTTTGAGATATTCTTTTTCGGGATTGGCGTATTCATTTTGGAAAATAAATGTGGGTTTTTGCCTTAAAAAAATCTCAAGCGAAATTTCTCTGCTTGGATTTCCGTGTTTCAAGTCATATTCGGTGTACTTAATTTTGTTGTCTGATTTTCGCAGTTCAATTAAAATTTCTTCCGAAATTTCCGTGTTCGGATATAGTTTTTCGTAATTCGGAAAATACTGTTTGTGCATTTTTAACCTCCAAAGATTTTTACTTCTGTGCAAGTAAAAACTCGGGAGGACTTCTCGCCTTAGCGATATGTAGCATTGCTCAAATTCCAATCTCAGATATTTGGGCATAAAAATAGACCTTTGACTTGTTAGCCAAAGGCCTGTTTCCAAAAGATTTCAAACGATTTATTTTGCCCCTCATATATATAGCGGTTAAGTCGAGGAAATTATGCACGATTTTTACGAATAAAATGAATTTGTAACTTTATTGTAATATCGTGTTTTTATTAATAGAAAGGAAGAAAAAATGATAAATTTAGCAATTTGTGATGATGATATCACTTTTTCAAATGATTTTCATAACCGTCTGAAAAGAGTCTTTTCAGACAAAAACTTAGAAATAAATATCATTGTTTTTGAAAAAGGTTCAGATTTTATTTCTTCAGAACATATTTTTGATGTGGTGTTTTTAGATATTGAAATGCCCGAATTTGACGGTTTTAATATTGCTGAAAAACTTAATGAAAAGAATACGGATACTTTGATAGTTTTTGTTTCTATGCATAAAAACTACGTATTCAATTCTTTTGACTACAATCCGTTTTCATTTCTGCGAAAAGAGAAAATTGAACAGGATTTAGAACCTCTGGCAGAACGAATTTATAAAAAGTTAAAAAAAGACAGGCTGATTTATTTTGCAGAAGAATCAAGGGGGTTAAATTTTTCCGATATATTTTTTATAGAAGTAATAAGAAATTCGCTGATTATATATACACTTAATGAACATTTTACGATTAGAAAGACACTTGCTGCTATTGAAGAAGAACTAAAAGACTCTGATTTTGTTCGGTGTCACAGAAGTTTTCTTATTAATATCAGTCAAATTTCTAAAATAGAAAAAAGCGATATTATAATGAGCAATAACAAAAATATACCATTAAGCAGAAGTTATCGAAAAGAAGTTAATGATAAATTTCACAACTATCTAAGGAGAAAAATATGATATCGTATTTTTTTGAATTTATGGCATCCATTGCAGAATGTCTAATAACTGTGTTTTTTTTGAACAATTTTATCGGGAATAATAAAAGTAATAAAAAGAATAAAAATTCGTTGATATATTCAAGTCTTTTGTTTCTTTTACTGGCAGTTGATAATATATTATTAGGTCAATTAGAGGGTTTTGAATCAATTTCTCTCTTTATTATGATTATTTTGTGTAGCCTGTATTCCTATCTCTTTTTATCAAAAAACATTATAAAAAATTCTGTTTGCATTTTACTCAATTTCTTTATAATTACGGGAATAGCTTTGTTGACTTTTCATATAAATTCTGCTATATACGGGGTAAAGGTAGAGCATTTGCAAAGCAACAGAAATATTTTAAGAATCGCAATGCTCTTTTATTCAAAATTTATATACTTTATTGCAGTAACTTTTGCAATAACAAGAAAACAGAAATCAAAGTTTAAAATCTATAAAAATGATTGGACAATCATTTTAGCTTTATTTATAAGTTCTTTTATTGTCTATAATGGTATTTGGTTACTATCTTCTGAAATTTCTCCCAATAACTCATATAAATTTATTTTTTTGCTATTTGGTGTAATTTCGGTTAATGTGGCGATAGTGCCTTTGTTAAGCCATTTTAGCAAAGAAAATATAAAGAAATCAGAATTGTTATTAATTTCACATCACATTGAAAACCAAAGAAATTCTGTTAATATAATTCAAGAAAACTACGAAGAAATACGAAAAATAAAACACGATATGAAAACATATGTAAACAGCATCAACCAGCTTATCTCTGCCGGAGAAATTTCGAAAGCCATTGAATTGGGAAATAAGACAATTTCTGATAACCTCTTGGCTAACACAGATTTTGATATGCTGAATGCGGTTCTTAATGCTAAAGTTAAGTTTTGCCAAGAAAGCAATATAGATTTTGGATTCTTAATTGCTGATAAAATAAGTATTTTAGGCGATACTGAAATTAATATTGTTATTATGAATTTGGTTGACAATGCAATTGA
>JAISIJ010000082.1 GCA_031262245.1 Oscillospiraceae bacterium
GAAGACCCCTTTGTGATTGATATACCTATGAGATGGTTTGTTATAGGCGATTTAATCGGTGATAGGCAGCTTGATTATAACGATTTAACTCTTTGGCAAAAGAAATTTTCCGATTATAACGGTTTAACATTTCCTTTCGACAAAAATGATTATACCTCTTATATTTGTGATGTTGACAGAAACGGTGAAATAAATGTAACCGACTATGCTGTTTTAGAAGATTTAGTTAAAAACGGAGGAGATATGTATCGTTTCTATTGGAATGATATTACACTTGAAGCTTTTAACTTTGAATACTATAAAACTTTGATACCGCCTGTTGTTCCGCCTACAGGCACTACCACAACCTCAACAGTAACAACGACAAAACCTATATCTACCACTACAAATATCACCACAACAAAACCCATTACCACCACTACTAATATCACCACAACCACGACTGTTTCTAAAACTGATTATAATGTCTTAAGCGTAAAAGATGTATCAATAACACCGACAGCAGACGATATTCTTAATAAAACCGTTACTGTCGCAGTACCTTTATATACACTTACCGAAAAGGAAATATACGGTTTTTCAACAATTATGAAAATTTCCGATAAATCTGCGGCAATATCATTTGAAGAAACCTATTTTGATTTAGTAGACGATTTAACAGGTATTAACAAAATTGCAGACGGAGAATACAGCATTACTGTTGTTTTTGCAGAACCTTTTGCAACTTTTGAAATGGCTCACGACCCCTCTGCACTTAATCTTCTCTTTGAGTTATCAGCGACAGCCGGTTCGGTAGAGGTAGAATTTACAAATACAGAATTTGTTTTAAGTGATAAAGATGTGCTTATTGATAAACCTGTTGCAGATACTTCTATGATAATTAATATCACAGAACCTATCACAACTTACGGCGATTTCAACGGTGACGATAGCTTATCAATGGCAGATTTAGTAATGCTTTATCAACACCTGAACGGCAAGCGTGAGTTTAATCAATACCAGAGAATGGCGGCAGACATTGTAAAAGACAATTCTATCAATGTCTTGGATTTAGCTTATTTCAGACGAGAGATGTTGAAGTCAAAGGGAATTTATGATTAAAGCAACATAAGGCAGTTTTTTCATATTTTTTAACGGCGTACTCCCCCTGTAAATTTACAGGGGGCATAGCCGTATTATGAACATATGGTTATATATGAGGTACATAAAATGAAAAAGATATTATTTGTTTTTGCGATTTTTGCCTTTATTGTTGGTTTCCCTATAAATATCGAAAAAATTTCAGCGGAGACTGTTGAGGTAACAAAACATATTGTAGGGGATATTGACGGAGATTATAAATTTACAGATAATGATATCAAGCTCTTACAAGCTTGGCTTGACGAAAACGGAGAAATGGCTGTAAATGATATTGCAGGAGATTCTTGGTTTAAATACGCTTTAGATTATACAAAAGATGGTTATGTTACCGAAAAAGATGCACAAAGTTTATATTACCATATTGTTTTTAAAGGCAGTATTTTTGAGGTATATGAATATACTTGCACACCGACTTTCAGCGGATACTATTTTTATTGTTATTCTGATAAGTTAGGTGAAAATATAATAATTCCGGAATATCCCGTTTATATTGTCGGGGATTTGACCCGTGACGAAGTTGTTGACGAGGCAGATTATGGTACACTATACGGTGTTTTATATGCTGATAACGCTTCATTTGAAATTCTTGACAGACGTTATGTCTTTGATGTTAACAGAGACGGAAATTTTGACAATGAAGATATAGTTGCTTTGGCTGATGTTGTCAATGGTGTTGCTCCCATAATGGCATTTAAATGGGATAAAGCGAAAAATACACCTTCTGAATATTTTGAATTCGGTTGGAATAAAAATGAAAATAAAATTGAATCTGTTGACGTGATTTTTCCGCCTAAATGGTATGTCATCGGAGATGTAACCGGTAACGGTAGTGTTAATGCTGACGATTTATGGTTTTTTCAAGGGGATTTGCTGTATTACGGAGTAAAATCTGAATATCCTCTTCAGAAAAATGATAAAGCTTTTTATGTTTTTGATGTTGACAGAAATGGAATTATAGACGATAACGATTATCAAGCTTTATCTGATATGGTTCATTATGGTGGCGAAGTCTATCGTTTCTATTGGGATAAAGAAAAAAATGAGCCGTATTCCTTTGAATATCACAATACAATAAGAGGAGAATTCTCTACTGCAACAACTTCAAAAACTACAACCACTAGAATTACTGTAACATCGGTTGATAATAACGAAAAAGAGGAATGTGAAATTTCTATCGAAAGTGTTACGGTTATTCCAAGTGCAGAAGACATTGAAAACGGATATGTAAATGTTAAAATTCCTGTTTATATTAAATCACCTGTTCCAACTCCCGGTGTAATGATTAAATTGGAGTTTTCAGGTGTTTCGGAGGGTTTTGATTTATCTATAGAAGACGGTGAATACAGCACAGATTCAGAGGGTTCTTTCGGCGGAGAATTTTTCCAAAAATCCTCTTCAGAACCGGGTTATAAATATGCTGTAAGCGGATTATACGGTGAGATGATTATGAACTCAACGGAAGACGTGGAAAATTGGAAATTCTCCAATAAATCCTTTGTCTTGTTTGTACTTAACGCCCAAATTCCTGTTGAAAATAAAGATGTTACCGTTGACGTTACAGAAATTTACATTACAACTGATGATTTTATATCTAAACCTCAAACGCAACTGCCCGGAGATTTTTCATTTAAAATAAGATTACAGGATAGTGTATCTACTTATGGTGATTTTAACGGTGATGATATTTTATCAATGGCAGATTTAGTAATGCTTTATCAACACCTAAACGGCAAGCGTGAGTTTAATCAATATCAGAGAATGGCGGCAGACATTGTAAAAGACAATTCTATCAATGTCTTGGATTTAGCTTATTTCAGACGTGAGATGTTGAAGTCAAAGGGAATTTATGATTAAAATAAAAGAGGGAATTTAATTCCCTCTTTTTTATTAACTTCTGGAGGCGACGAGAATTGAACTCGTGTCCAAAATCCAATCCATAAATACTTCTACGAGTGTAGTTGCAAATTTAAATTCATTGAAAGAACGCCGAGCAACGGGCTGTCAAACAATATAGTCTGAAATACACCTTTAAAACTCAGACGGCATTTTAAAGGCGTTGTCCTGCTTAATCGACGCTACTTAACAAGCCGCAGGAAATCTTGTCGTTCACGGTCAGCTGCTTAGGCAGCTAACAGATATTGTTCTTGTTTGTCGTTTAATTTAATAAACTTTGTGGTTAAAGAGTCAACCCTCTACTCGCTATACTTACTTCATAAACCCTGTCGAAGCCTTTACGCCCCCGATTTATGTTAACATACTAATTTTACACAAAAAAAGTAAAATGTCAATACTTTTTTGAAAATTTTTTTAAAATACTTGAAATATATTTTTTTTGTGTTATAATCAATATAAGTTAAATTGGGATTTTATCAAGTTGGGCTATTAAGAAGTAGGGATATAATGAAAAAGAGTTTAACGTTGTTTTTAACACTTTCTTTGGTGTTATCAGCCTGTGCCGGATGTTCCAATCCTGCCGATTACGGCACTTTGGAATATTATGTTTCCACTAATGCACAGGGCGATATATATTTTCAAGGTCACTTGGGATATATCGGAACCGACGCAAACGGAGTTGCAATTGTTACTTTAACCGAAATTGACGGTCAGGTTGTTACAACTGCTCCCGGTGTTCCCGCAACTTATCCTGTTGACGCCATTGTTTCTCAAAGCGTTGCAATTGCCGACGGTACAACTATTGCCGGCGGTACTGCATATGATGTTATTGCAACGGACACAAATCCTGTTTCGGGGGATTATGAATTTGATTTAATCCCGGGACATTATGTTGTGGGTGTGGATATTCCCGCAGGGATATATGACGTCTATGCTCTTATGGGTAACGGAAATATCAGTACGTCTGTTCCTGTTGAAATGGGCGGAGTAAATCAACCGTTAACCGCAAATTTGGGAGCATATTCAAGTTGCCGAGGTTTAACTTTAAGTCAAGGGACTGTTTTAACTGTGATAGGAGTTGTTTCAAGGTTCGGAACAACTAATCATAACAAAAATTTTACAAGTTTAAGAAAATCCGATGTAACCGAAACAGTTGATTTAGAGGCGGGGACATATACTGCCGGAGTGGATTTTGCTCCCGGGACATATGATGTTGTTGCTTTAAGCGGAGCAGGTGTTGTTTCAAGCTCAAATATAACAGAAGGCGGACTTGCGGCTGTTTATATGGGGGATAATGAAACAATCGGAAATTATTTCTATAGTCACGAGTTTAAACATTGTTATTTACCTTACGGTGCGGTTATTACCGCAAATGATGTAAATATTCAACTTAAACCCTCGGGATTGGCAATAAATTCTCAATATACTTCAGAAACCGTCACTTCTGCCGATACTACCGCAGATTTACTTGAACTTCAATTGGCGGTCAGCGAGATTGCAGATGACGGAGCCGCTGAATTGGCAACACAACTCTCTGTTCAAGTGAGCTGATGGGTGTAATCTGGGTGGTTTCTGGGTACAGGTGGCATATTTAGTATGAATTATTAGGTTCGAGTAGTCAGAGGACTATTTAAATTAATTAAAAATATATTGAAAAACTATAAGGGGTGTTTAGGGTGTTTAAAATAAAAAAAGCCAAAGGCTTTACGCTTGTGGAATTGATAGTGGTAATTGCTATCATCGGTGTGCTTGCGGCAATACTCGTCCCCGCTATGATGGGCTGGATTAGTAAAGCGAATATGAGGACAGCTAATGCCGGAGCAAAACAAATTTTTACAACTGCACAGATAATTGCACAGGAATTAGAGGATACGGAATATTCGGTTTTAAGTGGGTCAACGTTGTTCGATAACGCTTCTTTCGGAACTTCCGGTATTTTATGGTCTGGTGATACAGATTATATAGATAGCACTAATACTAAAACGTTTCAAAAAGAAGTTGTTCGTGAATTTGCAAGTAAGAAAAATCTGAACTGGATGGTTCAATTCGATTTAGGAGATTTTGAATCGTATAAACCCGGATTTAATTCTGTTTCCGCAATCGGTACGATTATATCTGTTTCTTATTGTAAGGATACCGCCTATAAATATATAGGAACATATCCCGAATTAAACGATAATACAAAGGCGGTGTATCAATCTGAGGCTAATCCTTTAAAAAAGGCATTGGAAGATGCAACTTATTTCTTTTTGGATTCTTTAGTAATATAATATTAAGTTTTGTTTAAAATTACATATCCGTTTTTACGGATATGTTTTTATTAAACATATTTCTATTAATTTGTAACCTTTAAGATAATTTTATGTATTTTTTAAAAATTTAATTGTGAATTTTTAATACAAATAATAATATTCTGCAACAATAAATTACAAAAAAATCTGTTCAAAATCTATATTTAGTGTTTCAACACGTTTTTCCACAAGGTGTGGAAAAATGGATTAAACAATAAGTATAATCTTTGCTTTGTAGGTATGCACCAAAATTTTTATACTGAAATGTAATAATTTTTGTGCAAAATGACTAAAATGCAATAAAATTCTCTAATTAGAATAATTTTCAAATAATATTCTCCTCACATAAGCAAATACTAAATGTGTAAGTAACCGAATTGTTACTTATAGCAAATAAATAGAGGTGAAAATTTTGGATATTTTTAAAAAGAAGAAACGTAGATTAATTATTACGGGTGTTGCAGGTGTGTTGGCTTTAACAGGTATGTTTACAGGTTGTTCTGACAGAGACGGAAATTTTGCCGGAGCAAACGGCAGAGTTGACAATAACAGGGATTCTTATGTATCAGAAGGTCTTGTAACGGAAATAGGTGATGCGGTTAAAAGAGGTGCCGAAAATGTAGGTACTGTTTTTGAGGGTGCCAAAGACGGCATTAAAAGCGGCATTGACGATATAAGAAATAATGATAAAACCAATACTGACAGAACCGGCAGAGCAAATGCAAACGCAAACACAACAAGGACTTCCGTAACAGTAAGGTAACAAAAAATACAAATCCCCATACTATAATGTATGGGGGATTTTTTATGATTAATTTTGATAATGCGGCAACAACTTTTCCGAAACCTGCTACTGTCCGTCAGGCGGTTAATTATGCAGTTGCAAATTATGCCAATTCAGGGAGAGGCGGTCATAATCTCAGTCTTGCGGGAGGACATCAGGTTTTTTCCGCAAGGGAAGCTGTTGCTTTATTTTTTAATGCTGAAACAGAGAATGTTATTTTTACAAATTCCACAACCACAGCACTTAATTTTGCAATTAAAGGTGTTGGTGTTAATCATATTGTTATGTCGTCAATGGAACATAATTCCGTTTCAAGACCTATTGTTGCTCAAAAGTATTCTTACAATACTTTTAAATGTGCTGAAAACGGTTTTGAATACAACGATGAAACTGTTATAAATAATTTTCTTAAAGCTTTAAAACCAAATACAAATGTTGTTGCAATGACAGCGGCATCCAATGTCACCGGGAGAATTTTGCCTTTTGAGGAGATAGGCAGAATTTGCAAGGAGAGAAATATTTGCTTAATATTAGATACAGCACAGGCTGCCGGGATTATTCCGTTAGACTTAAAAGAACATAATATTAATATTATATGTGCCGCCGGGCATAAGGGGCTTTATGGTTTAACAGGAAACGGATTGTTGATTACAGACGGGAAATTTCCCATAAAATCTATTATTCAAGGGGGAACAGGCTCGTCCTCTCTTGACTTAAAACAACCTGATTTTCTCCCTGACGCTTTAGAAAGCGGAACACTTAATATCTCGGGGGTAGTGTCTGTTCAAAAAGGTATAGAATTTATAAATAAAAAGGGAATGAAAAAGATTTTCAGTCACGAGAATATGCTTTGTCAACGATTTATATCCGGCTTGACTTCAAAGGTGATAATCTACAGGTCGCCCGAAGTGAGATATGTGCCGATAGTTTCTTTTAATGTAGACGGATATAATTCTGAAGAAACAGCGGCATTTCTCAACAAAAACGGCTTTGCTTTGCGTGCGGGGTTACATTGTTCTGCTCTTGCCCATTTGTCTTTGGGTACAGAAAAGGGAACGGTACGATTTGCACCGTCAATTTTTAATAATGCAGAGGAAGTTGACAGATTATGCAAAGTCTTAAGACGAATGTAACACAGCCGCTCTTAAGTATAAAGAACCGCAAATAAGCACTTTGTTGTTTATTTCCAAAGCATAATCAAGACTTTCAGAAGCTTTCTTATGGATTGTTCCAATTGTGAAACACTCTTTAAGTGTTTTATATTTACAGGCAAAATCGTAGAAGTCGTCTACAATAATGATGTTCTTTGCGAAAACCTGTAAAAGCTCACACATTGCACCGTATTCTTTTGTTTTTTGAACACCGAAAATAACCGTAAACTCTTTGTATTTCTCTTTTGTTTTAAATTCGGCACTCAATTTCAACATACCGTCTAAATTATGTGCTCCGTCTATTATAATCCAAGGGTCGGAAGAGAATGTTTCAAGACGGCTTGGCAATTGAATTTTTTCAAAAGATTTTTTGATATGCTCAAAAGTAACATTATACCCTTGTTCAATAAGGCAATGAATAACCTGAAGAGCAACTTTTGAATTCATATTCTGATATGAGGCTGCCATTCTCAATTTAAATGAGGTGAGAATAGGCAGACTGACATTGGAATCCCAAACTTTACAATCTTTTTCCAAAGCAATATCACGAATAATCTCACCGGCTTCCTCATATTGCTGTTCTGAGATTACCACAGGCACACCTTTACGGATTATACCCGACTTTTGTCTTGCAATTTCTCTGATTGTTTTACCCAAAATCTCCATATGGTCTTTGGAAATAGAGGTAAAAGCGGTAACAAGTTTATTTTCAACTACATTAGTGCAGTCTAAAACACCGCCGATACCTGTTTCAAGGAAAACAAGGTCACATTCTTGTTCTTTGAAATATAATAACGCAACAGCGAAGATAATTTCAAATTGTGAATATTTGAAATGTTTAATTGCGGGTTCTAAACTTTCAAACAGTCTTGAGAAGTTTTCGGGGGAGATATGTTTTCCGTTAATGCGTATTCTGTCTTCAAAAACAATGTTAAAAGGCGAGGTAAATTGTCCCACTTTATAGCCTGCATTGATAAGAGCTTGTGAAGAAAATTCCAGCACAGAGCCTTTACCGTTTGTCCCTGCAATGTGGACGAATTTAAGTGAATCTTGAGGATTGCCTAATTCATTCAGCAAATCCTTAATTCTTGATAAGTTCTTTACGGGTTCACCGTATTTAGTGAAATCATTTAATGTCATATCTTCTCTATACTCTGTTCTATTTTTGATAATTTATCTTTGGCGATGTCTAATTTTGAACGCAGTTCGTTAACTACTTTCTCGGGGGCTTTAGATATAAAACCTTGGTTGGAAAGTTTATTTTCAAGGAAAGATATATCTTTTTTAACGGTTTCTTCTTCTTTTTTCAGACGTGCAAGTTCTTTGTCTTTGTCGACAATTTCAGAAAGGGGTAAAAATGCTCTTGCGTCGGCGGTAACACAGGTTACACAATCTTTGACTTCACCGCTTACAAACTCAACGTCACTTGCAAAAGCCATTTTTTGAATGAAAGGAATACCCTCTTTGAGAATATCTGTTTTAGCAGTTTCGATATAAACATTTGCTTTAACAGAGGGTGGTACATTCATTTCGGTTCTCAAGTTGCGAATAGCTTTGATTATATCAATAGTAACTTGAAAATCTGTTTGGAAATTCAGTTTTTCGTCAAAAGTCGGATATTTTTCTTTAATCAAAAGACTTTCGCTTTGGGTTAATGTTTGCCATATCTCTTCTGTAATAAACGGCATAAAGGGGTGGAGCAGAGCAAGCATATTCCGCATTGTATATACTAAAATTTGCAAAACATCATTGTCTTTTGCCATAATACGAGATTTTGAAAATTCTATATACCAGTCGCAGTAAATGTCCCAAATAAACGTTTGAATTTTATCACTTGCAAGACCTAATTCAAAGTTTTCGATATGGTTATTAACTTCTTTTGCGGTAAGATTTAATTTTGAAAGCAACCATTTATCTTCTGTTTTAAGATTTTGCGGCAACCCCGTAAACTTAAAATCTTCCGAGATATTCATAATGATAAAACGAGAAGCGTTCCAGAGTTTATTTGCAAAACCTGCAGCGGCGGCAACTTTTGAATTGGTATAACGCATATCGTTACCCGGGGCATTGCCTGTTACAAGCATAAGACGTAAAGCATCGGCACCGTATTGGTTGATAACCTCAAGGGGGTCAATGCCGTTTCCGAGGGATTTAGACATTTTTCGCCCTTGTTCGTCACGAACAAGTCCGTGGATTAAAACAGTATCGAATGGCACTTTGCCCATATGTTCAATACCGCTGAACATCATTCTTATAACCCAGAAGAAGATAATGTCATATCCTGTTACAAGGGTGTTTGTGGGATAGAAATAACCCAAGTCTTCTGTTTTGTCGGGGTAGCCTAAGGTTGAAAAAGGCCAGAGAGCGGAAGAAAACCAAGTGTCGAGGGTATCGGGGTCGGGACGTAACGTTTCGCCGCATTTCGGGCAAGTTGTTACAGGCTCTTTGCTAACGGTAATTTCACCGCATTTGTCACAATGATATGCAGGAATGGGGTGTCCCCACCATAATTGTCTTGAGATACACCAGTCTTTGATATTCTCAAGCCAATGATAATAGATTTTATCAAAACGAGAGGGAACAAACGTTGTTTCGTTATTCTTAACGGCATTAATTGCGGGGGTTGCTAAGGGTTGCATTTTCACAAACCACTGTTTTGAAACACGAGGTTCAACGGTTGTTGAACAACGATAGCAAGTGCCGACATTGTGCTTATGTGCCTCAATTTTTATTAAGTTACCGCTTTCTTCTAAGTCTTTAACAATCATTTTCCTTGCGGTATATCTGTCAAGTCCGGCATATTTCGGATAATCGGCGGTAATTTTTGCATCATCAGTCATAACATTTATAATCGGCAGATTATGACGTAAACCTACTTCAAAGTCGTTGGGGTCGTGGGCGGGAGTAATTTTAACAACACCTGTTCCGAATTCAACATCAACATAGTCATCTGCAACAATAGGTATTTCACGCCCCACAAGGGGTAGAATAACAGTCTTGCCGATAAATGATTTATATCTCTCGTCTTTTGGATTTACCGCAACGGCAGTATCACCCAAAAGTGTTTCGGGACGAGTTGTTGCCAATTCTAAGCTCCCCGAACCGTCCGCAAGGAAATATCTTAAATGCCAGAAGTTGCCGTCTTGTTCTTCATATTCAACTTCCGCATCGGAGATTGAGGTTAAGCAAGTGGGACACCAGTTGATAATACGCTCACCGCGGTATATTAAACCTTTATTATAAAGATTTACAAAAACCTCTTTAACGGCTTTACTGCAACCCTCATCCATAGTAAAGCGTTCCCTTGACCAATCACAGGACGAGCCTAATTTTTTAAGTTGTTCAACGATACGTCCGCCGTATTTTGCTTTCCATTCCCAAGCCCTTTTAAGAAAACCCTCACGCCCTATATCGTCTTTTGTAACACCGTCCTCTTTCATTGCCTCAACAATTTTCGCCTCCGTTGCAATGGAAGCGTGGTCTGTTCCCGGCAACCAAAGTGCGGCATATCCCGACATTCTTTTGTATCTTATGAGAATATCCTGTAAGGTATTGTCAAGAGCGTGTCCCATATGCAATTGCCCTGTAATATTAGGGGGAGGTATAACTATAGTATAAGGCTTTTTTGTTTTATCAATTTCAGCTTTAAAAGCATTATTATCTGTCCATAGCTTATATATCTTATCTTCAAAATTCTTCGGATTATAGGATTTTTCCATTTATTTATATTCCTCCGTGTTAATCGGTTCTGTATAGATTGTTTGTTGCTCAAAATATATCACAAAACCCGGCTTTGAACCGTTGGGCTTTTTAACTTGTTTGACAAAAGTATAATCAACAGGGACTTGAGAAGAATTTCTTGCTTTACTGTGATATGCGGCTATTTTAGCGGCATATGCAATAACTTCATCGGGAATATCTCTACCCTTGATAATAACGTGAGAACCGTGAATTTTTTGTGTATGCAACCATATATCGGTTTTGTCAGCACTCTTTGTAAGCAAGTCGTTTTGGATATTATTTCTTCCGACTAAAATCTTAAAGCCCTGATATTCATATTCAATAGGTTTCAAAGCGGTAATTTTCTGTTTATTATTCCCTGTTCGCTTAATATACCCTGTTTGTTCCAATTCGAGCCGTATCTGTGCTATTTCATTCTCCGTAACTGCACGAGTGAGAGTATCGAAAACACTTTCGATATAATCTAATTCCTTAAGACCGTTTTCAATTTGTTCTTTTAGGATTTTTTCGGCAGTAACAAGTTTTTTGTATTTTTTGAAATAATTTTTTGCATTGTCCGCCGGAGACTTTTGCGGGTCAAGGTCGATATTAACAGTTTCACCTGTATAAAAATTATCAAGCTTTGCAACAATATCGCCCTGTTTGAGATTGTATATATTAGCAAAAATCAACTCGCCGCTGACTCGGAATTTGTCCTTTTCGGAACAGTTTTCAAGCTCGATTTTCTGGTGATTTATACGTTTGGATATGCGTTCCGTTAAAGTCACCAACATTTTTAACATAGTTTCGGAATACTGTTTCGCACGGTTAAGGCTTGTTTTCTGTTCAAAGAATTTTTCTAAACTTTCACAAGCTGTTTCGTATTTTTTTTCGTTATATAGACTAATCAGCGTTGAGAGTTTGATATAACTGAATTTTTTAGGTTCGTTATTATCGAAGAGTACATTAAAATAAGGCGGATTATCTCTTGTTGCTTTGATTATATATGCCAATCTGACAGGGTCGACTTCATTGTTTCTTGTGGCAAAGGCTAACCATTCATTGGCAATAGTCGGAGCAACACCCTCAAAGTGATTTAATATGTCTTTAGTAGTTTTAATGTTTTCGGTATCAAAATTATCGGTAAGGAAATTAACACGTTTGTCTTTTTTAGGAGGGATATATTCAGCTGACGGCAAGAGCAAACGCTCCCCCGAAAAAGCATCTTCCGAACGCTTTAAGCAGTCAATTATAATCTCTTTGTTTTCTGTTTTTTTCGTAAGAATGATGTTTGAATATTTTCCCATTATCTCTATAAAAACCGAGTTTATTTCAATATCACCGATTTCATTTGTATGCTCAAAAGAGAATTTAAGTATCCTCTCAAGTCCGTCTTGTTCGATAATTAATAATTTAGCGTTAAGAAAATGTTTTCGTAAAAGCATACAAAACATAGGCGGGTGCTTTGGATTTTCGGGAGTTGTTTCGGTAAGGTGAACTCTTGCGTTTACGGCATTTGCACAAAGCAACAACTTACCGTCACGAAAAGTAAGAATAATTTCTTCTCGTGAGGGTTGATGTATTTTAATTACACGACTGCCGCATAATGTATTTAATTCTTCTTTTACTAAGTGTAAAAAAGTACCGTCAAGAGCCAATTATAAATACTCCGTTATATCAATATTTTTTTCTGCAATGTTAATATCCAAAGAGGGAAATTGCTTTTTCAGTTGTTTCTTAAGCCATATCATTCCGACATTTTCCGTATAGAAATGCCCTGCATCAATAAGTGAAAAGCCGCAATTAAAAGCATCAACAAATAAATCGTGCTTAATATCGCCTGTAATCAAAACATCACAACCCATTTCAAAGGCAACGGGAAAGAGATTTGCTCCCGAACCAGAACATACAGCAACACGAGTGTTTTGCTTACCGCTGTCAATATATCTCACAAACTTGCAATCGAAAACCTCTTTAACTTTTTTTACTAAATCAAGAGTGGAAATTTCTTTGCAAGTGCAAATTCTGCCGTAGCCGCAATTTTCAAAACCTTTAACCTCTTCAAGACATTCTCCTGTATTTTCAAGTCCTAAAAGCTCTGCCATTATATCTGAAATGCCGTAACTTGCGGCATCAAAATTAGTATGAGCGGCAATAACCCCGATATTTTCAGCGGCAAGTTTAACAGCCGGAATATCGGCACTTAAGCGTTTAAGCGGGTGAAAAATAATAGGGTGGTGAGAGATTATAAGGTTGGTGTTTGTTTCAATTGCCTCTTTTACAACATCTTTTGTAATATCGAGCGATAACAATATCTTCTTAATATCTCTGTTTGTGTTAACAAGAATACCTGTATTATCATAGTTGCTTGATAATTTAAAGGGTGCAAAAGTTTCTATAAAATTATATATTTCTTTAATCATAATCAACTGTTTTTAAGGGTTTTATTAACAGCACCTTTGAGATATGCGTTAATAAATCCGTCTAAATCTCCGTCCATAACAGCGGTAACGTTGCCGTTTTCAAAATCTGTTCTGTGGTCTTTAACAAGTTGATAAGGCATAAAAACATAAGAACGGATTTGAGAACCCCAAGCAATTTGCCCTTGATTACCTTTAATATCGGAAATTTTATCAAGGTGTTCACGTTCTTTTATTTCTATAAGCTTTGAACGCAACATTTTCATAGCATAGTCACGATTTTGATGTTGGGAACGTTGAGTTTGACAGGCAACGACAACACCACTAGGGATATGTGTAATGCGGATAGCGGATTCTGTTTTGTTGACGTGCTGTCCGCCGGCACCGCTTGAACGATAGGTGTCAACTTTTAAATCTTCGTCACGAATATCTATAACTATCTTATCGTCAATCTCCGGCATAACCTCAACAGAGGCAAAGGAAGTCTGACGTTTTCCGGCAGAATTAAAAGGAGAACTCCTTACAAGTCGGTGTATGCCGCTTTCGGATTTCAAAAATCCATAGGCATTATCGCCCTCAATAAAGATTGAGGCGGATTTTATTCCCGCTTCCTCTCCCTCAAGATAATCAAGGAGAGTGATTTTAAAATTATGACGTTCAGCCCAATGGTTATACATTCTGTATAACATTTCCGCCCAATCCATAGCCTCTGTTCCCCCTGCACCTGCGTGAAAGGTAAGAATAGCATTGGAATTGTCATATTCTCCTGTTAAAAGTGTTGAGAGTTTAATCTCTTCAAGTCTTTTCTTAAATTCAGCGGCATCTTTTTTTATCTCTTCAACAGAACTTTCGTCATTTTCGTCTAAAGATAATTCTATCAGAGTAATAATATCTTCTAAGTCGTCGGAGATTTTTTTATGCCTTGCAATTTTATTTTCATTAGCTTTGATTTTTTGCAAAGTCTTTTGAGAGTTTTCTAAATCATCCCAAAAACCGTCTTTTGCAATAATCTCGTTAAGCTCTTTATTCTCTTGTGCTAATTCTTTAACTTGAAAAACTTCACCTAATTCATTAACATCTTTTCGCAATAAGGCTAACTCTACTCTTAATTCCTCTAATATAACCATTTATACTTCCTTTTTTACTATCCTTAAGGCTTTAATTTGTCGGGAGTGTACATCTAATACAGTAATATTTAAATTTTCAAAATTAACGGTTTCGTCCATTTCGGGCAAATATCCGAATAATTCCATAACCCAACCCGCAAGGGTATTACTTTCTGTTTCAATTTTAAGTGAGAAATGTTCGGAAAAATCGTCAATGGGATATTCTCCGGATATTTCAAAGATATTATCTCCCATTTGTGCAAAGTCCATTATTAATTCGTCATTTTCGTCGTAAACATCACCGACTAATTCCTCGATAATATCTTCAAGGGTAACAATGCCTTTTGTTCCGCTGTGCTGGTCGATAACAACGGCAATATGCACTTTTACTTCCTGCATTTTTTTCAAAGCCTCGCTGATTGTCATAAACTCCGAAAAACGCAGGATTTTTTTTGTTATTTCTTCTAAACCCGATATATTATCTCTTTCAATATGCTTGACAAAATCTTTAAGGCTTATATATCCCACGATATTATCAATAGTATCTTCAAAAACAGGCAAACGGGAATAACCCTCCGTGAAGAAAATATCTTTTGCTTTTTCAACGGGGGTATCAATGGGCACGGCAATTACTTTTACTCTGGGGATAAGGATTTTTGCAAGGGTAATCTCGTCAAAATCCAAAGCGTTTCTTACAAGCTCGCTTTCACCCTCTTCGAGAACGCCTTGCCCTTTTACCTCGTCAATGAGATATTTCAACTCGTCTTCGGAATAGCTTGTGACTTCTTCTTTGTTGGAATAAATCTTGCTGACAAGGGTTTTGAGTTTTGTAAATATTGCAATAAAAGGTTTAAGAATTATAATAACAGTTGCGATAAAGGGGGTTAAAAACAACGCAAATTTCTCGGCATTTTCTTTTGCAACGGATTTCGGCAAAATCTCCGCACACACCAAAACAACAATCGTCATAACAATTGTCGCAATAAGAGGTCCGCTTTTTCCGAAAAGCATTGTAAACAACACCGTACCTATAGCGGTTGAGGCAATATTTACAATATTATTGCCGATTAATATTGCTGTTAACGCTTTATCAAAATCATTTGCAACTTTTAAAGTTTTTTCCGCTTTTTTGTTTCCCTGTTCGGCATAATTTTTCAAACGCATTTTATTTACGGTTGAAAAAGCCATTTCAGATGCGGAAAAGGTTGCTGAAAGTATCGTGAGAAGGATAATCAGAATTGTATATATCATATATTTATTTAAGGATTTACCTTTTTATATTAATAATAAGTGTAATAATAAGCGACAGACGGCTTTGTTTTTACTATAGTAAATTACGCCAATGTTTTTACATATTCAATTAATGGATTAATTGAAATTTTGTCGGTAAAATCAACCTTACCGCTGTAAGTTGAAAGAAATAACTTTTCTTCGTCAGAGGGATTTTCTTTTTTGCCTACAAATTTTTGAAGCATACCCATCATTTTCTTATGAACAAAATTAAGCTTTTCGTAGTCAATTCCGCCCCTGAAATGAAAAATTTTAGTATTCTCGGGTATTGCTTTTGGGAATATTTTTTCGATATGCGTTGAATAATCGGTAGTCATAGGGTCGGCAAGTCCAACGGTAAAGAAAATAAGATTTTTACAATGGATTTTTTTAATTAAGTCTGAACCTAAAATTGCTCCAGCATACATTCCTCCGCCTAAAACAACACAATCGTATTCTTTAAATTTCTTTGAATTAAATTCTTTTTTCTCATACAATTCGGCGTTGAGTTCTTCGGCTATCCATTGGGCATAGTTTTTGGTTGTTCCGTATTTTGACTTGTAAATTACTGCGATTTTCAATTAAGCATACTTCCTTAAAATGTCGGATTATTTTTTATTGTCTATAACTGATTTTATAAAACTATAGAATAATTTTTGAGGTTTGTTGGGACGTGATTTAAATTCGGGGTGGAATTGAACACCCACAAACCAAGGGTGATTGGGGTTTTCAATAATCTCAACTAATTTTTCGTCGGGTGAAATACCTGCAATTAACAAGCCTGCGTCTGATAACTCTTTGCGGAATGTGTTGTTAAACTCCCAGCGGTGACGGTGACGTTCGTATATCAAACTTTCACCGTAAGCATTAGCACAAACGCTGCCGTCTTTTAACTTGCAAGCATATAATCCTAAACGCATTGTGCCGCCTTTTTCGGTAATATCTTTTTGTTCGTCCATAATATCAATAACATTATGCGGTGTTTCGGGGTCAATTTCCGTTGTATTGGCATCACAATAGCCTAAAATACTTCTTGCGTATTCAATTACCGCTATTTGCATACCCAAACAAATACCAAAATAGGGGATTTTATTCTCTCTTGCATATTTTGCCGATTCAATCATACCCTCGATACCGCGATTGCCGAAACCTCCGGGAACGATAATGCCGTCAATATTCTTGAAAATTTCAGGTGCGGTTAGGGGAGTAATCTCTTCGGAGTCAATCCATTCTATGTTGACATTTGCGTTATTATGGATACCTGCGTGACGTAAAGCCTCAACAACAGATAAATAGGCATCGTGCAACTTTACATATTTCCCTACTAAACCTATGGTAATTGTTTTATCAGCTTTTTCTTGCATATTAAGCATATCTGTCCAGTCTGTTAAATCGGGAACAGTATTTTCAATGCGTAAATGTTCACAAACTCTTGCGGCAAGTCCTTCTTTTTCAAGCATAACAGGCAATTCATAAAGGGATTCTGCGGTAAGATTTTGGATAACATCATTTTTGCTGATATTACAGAATAAAGCAATTTTTTCTCTTATCTCTTTAGTTATTTCATATTCACTTCTGCAAACTATTATATTAGGCTGAATTCCTAAAGATAACAAAAGTTTAACAGAATGTTGTGTCGGTTTGGATTTTAATTCGTCAGAGGCATAGAACATAGGTGTAACGTGGATATATAATACATTATCACGTTCAACGTCTGTTTTGACTTGACGAATAGCCTCTAAGAGAGCAGTACTTTCAATATCACCTACAGTACCGCCGATTTCGGTTATAACAATGTCAATATCGGATTTTGCAAGACGATAAATCCTGTCTTTTATCTCATTGGTAACGTGTGGGATAATTTGAACAGTTGCCCCCAAATAGTCGCCGCGGCGTTCTTTATTCAGTACAGTACTGTTGATTTTCCCCATTGTAACATTGGAATTAACAGATAAACTTTCGTCTATAAATCTCTCATAATGCCCTAAGTCAAGGTCAGTTTCCGCACCGTCATCGGTAACAAAAACTTCACCGTGCTGATAGGGTGACATTGTTCCCGGGTCATAGTTCAAATAAGGGTCGAATTTTTGCAGAGTAACTTTATATCCTCTTGCTTTCAATAATCTGCCCAAACTTGCGGCGGTTAAACCTTTACCTAATCCGCTGACAACGCCGCCTGTTACAAAAATATATTTTTTAATTGCTTTGTCCTCCGTAAGGTTGTATGTATGGGATACACATTACCCCACAATGTTTTATTATATCTCGAAAAAGTTTTATTGTCAATAGATTTTTTTAAAAATAAAAAAAGAAAACACAGTCTTTGTGCAGACTGTGTTTAGTTTTTATATTAGATAGTAATCTCTATTCGTAAAGTGCAGAAAGTTTTGTGAGGTAGTTATATCTGTCTTTTGCGTTTTGAATAGCAAAATTGAAGAGTTCGTCTGCTCTTTCGGGGTTTTGACGAACGAGTGAAGAGTAACGTACTTCGTTCATTAAGAAGTTTTTATATTCAGCATCAACTGCGGGTTCTTTGCTGTCAAGTGTAAAGGGATTTTTACCCTCTTTCTTGTTAGCGGGGTTGAAACGGAATAAATGCCAGTAACCGCATTTAACAGCTCTCTTTTCTTCAGCTTGAGTATCTGTCATACCGCCTTTGATACCGTGGTTGATACAAGGAGCATAAGCAATAATAATTGAAGGACCGTCATAAGCTTCAGCCTCGGAAATTGCTTTGATAGTTTGGTTCATATCCGCACCCATAGCAATACTTGCAACATAAACATAGCCGTAAGACATTGCAATACCTGCGAGGTCTTTCTTCTTTGTTTCTTTACCTGCTGCCGCAAATTGTGCAATAGCACCTGTAGGAGTGGATTTAGAGGATTGACCGCCTGTGTTAGAGTAAACTTCTGTATCAAATACAAGGATATTTACATTTTCGCCGCTTGCGATAACGTGGTCAAGGCCGCCGAAACCGATGTCATAAGCCCAACCGTCTCCGCCGAATACCCATTGAGATTTCTTTGAGAGATAGTTTTTGTAACGGAGAATTTCTTTTGCCATAGGTTTTTCGCAACCCTCAAGGATTTGAACGAGGTCTGCAGTTGCACAGGCATTTAATTCACCGTCATTAAGTGTATCGAAATATTTATTAACCGCATCTTTTGTTTCTTGTTTTTCAGCGATATTATCACGATAATCAACAAGGAGTTCAGCGGCACGTTTTCTTAAAGTCTTGCTTGCAAGGAACATACCGTAACCGTATTCTGCATTATCTTCAAAGAGTGAGTTTGCCCAAGCAGGACCTCTACCTTTTTTAGATACTGCATAAGGTGTTGAGGGTGAAGAACCGCCCCAGATTGAAGAACAACCTGTTGCATTGGCAATTAACATTCTCTCACCGAAGAGTTGAGTTACGAGTTTTGCATAAGGTGTTTCACCGCAACCTGCACAAGCACCGGAGAACTCAAGGAGGGGTTCAACGAATTGTGAACCTTTAACAGTTGATTTTTTGAACTTAGCGGCAACTTCTTCTTTTTCGGGAAGAGTAACAGCATAGTTAAATACATCTTGTTGTTCCATTTGAGTATCAATAGGTTGCATAACAAGAGCTTTTTCTTTAGCAGGGCAAACTTTAGCACAGTTTGAACAACCGGAGCAGTCAAGAGCGGAAACAGTCATTGAAAATTGTAAGTCACCTACAGCGGGTTTGAAAGGTAATGTTTTGATTTGTTTGGGTGCTTTTGAAACTTCGTCGGGTGTTAAAGCAACGGGACGAATTACAGCGTGAGGGCAAACATAAGCACATTGGTTACATTGGATACAGTTTTCGGGAATCCATTGAGGAACATCAATAGCAATACCACGTTTTTCAAAAGCGGCAGAACCTTGAGGGAAAGTACCGTCAGCCATATCTTTGAAAGTTGAAACTGCAAGAGAGTCACCTTTTTGTGCATTAGCGGGGATTTGAATTTCATTAACGAATTTCTCAAGAGTTTTGTCTGCAAGAGTAACTTTAGGCATACCGATATGTTCGTCAGTGGCAGATTTCCAGCTTTCGGGAACGTCTACTTTAACGATATTTTGGTAGCCTGCATCAATAGCATCGTGATTTTTCTTAACAACATCTTCACCTTTTTTAGAGTATGAAGCGGTTGCCGCATCTTTCATATATTTTAAAGCATCATCAAAATTGATAATATTAGCTAATTTAAAGAAAGCAGATTGTAAAATAGTGTTGATACGAGTACCCATACCTGTTTGTTTACCCAATTCAACGCCGTTTACGATATAGAAGTTGATATTGTTATCTGCAATATATCTCTTAACTTGACCGGGGAGGTTTTTATCCAATTCGTCAACAGACCAGATTGTGTTGAAAAGAAAAGTACCGCCGGGTTTAATGTCTTGTACTATATCATATTGGTGGATATAAGATTGTTTATGGCAAGCAACGAAATCAGCACGGTTGATAAGGTAAGTTGATTTAATCGGGTTTTTACCAAAACGCAAGTGAGAAACGGTGATACCGCCGGATTTTTTAGAGTCATAAGCAAAATATGCCTGTGCATATAAATCGGTATGGTCGCCGATAATTTTAATGGAGTTTTTGTTAGCACCGACTGTACCGTCAGAGCCTAATCCCCAGAATTTACAAGCGGTTGTGCCTTCGGGAGCAGAGTCTAATACTTCATTTGTATCAAGAGAGAGATTGGTTAAATCGTCTTTGATAGAGATAGTGAAACGGGGTTTTGTTGTGTTATCAAATACAGCTTTAATGTGTGCAGGGAGAGTATCTTTTGAACCAAGACCGAAACGACCTGTATAAACAGGAATATCAGCGAATTTTGTACCTTTAAGAGCGGCAACAACATCGAGGTAAAGGGGTTCGCCCAATGAACCGGGTTCTTTTGTTCTGTCAAGAACAGAAATTTTCTTAACGGTATCGGGAATAGCATTGATAAGTCTGTCAGCTGCAAAAGGACGATAAAGACGAACTTTTACAAGACCTAATTTTTGACCTTGTTTGTTGAGGTAATCAATGGTTTCTTCGATAGTATCGTTAACTGAACCCATTGCAATAATAATTTGTTCAGCATCGGGAGCACCGTAATACTCAAAGAGTTTATAGTTAGTGCCGATTTTAGCATTAACTTTGTCCATATAGCTTTCAACAATGCCGGGAACAGCGTCATAATAAGGGTTACAAGCCTCTCTTGCTTGGAAGAATATATCGGGGTTTTGAGCAGTACCTCTTAATACAGGGTGTTCGGGGTTTAATGATTGGTCACGGAAACGTTGAACATCTTCAATATCTAACATTTCTTTTAAATCTTCATCGTCCCAAACTTGAATTTTCTGAACTTCGTGAGAGGTTCTGAAACCGTCAAAGAAGTGTAAGAAAGGTACACGGGATTTCAATGTTGAAAGGTGAGCAACTGCACCCAAATCCATAACTTCCTGTGCATTTGACGCACAAAGCATTGCATAACCTGTTTGACGGCAAGCGTAAACGTCAGAGTGGTCACCGAATATATTTAAAGCGTGAGAAGATACACAACGAGCTGAAACGTGTATAACAGAGGGGAGCAATTCACCCGCAATTTTATACATATTAGGTATCATAAGCAAAAGACCTTGTGAGGCGGTGTAAGTAGTTGTTAAAGCTCCCGCCGCCAAAGACCCGTGAACTGTACCTGCCGCACCTGCCTCTGATTGCATTTCCGCAACAGTAACAGTTTGTCCGAATAAATTTTTCTTGCCCTTTGCCGACCAGCTGTCAGTAACTTCTGCCATAACAGAAGAAGGGGTGATAGGATAGATTGCGGCAACATCCGTGAATGGATAAGACACCCAAGCGGCGGCATTGTTACCGTCCATAGTTTTCATTTTACGACCCATTTTATACATTCCTCCAAATTTAAAAATTCATAATAAAATATTATATCATACTAAAATATCATTGTAAAGTGTTTTTTTTTATTTTCTTTTTTATTTTTCTATTAGTTCCTGTAATGGCGGCTATCGAAGTTCCCTACCACTTGTGTTAGTCGGCAGTTTAAATAATTAAAAACAATAGCAAAATAAGTAGCTATTTGCAATAAAAACATTTTTTTGTACAATATACACAATTTTCTTGGCGAATTTTATCAATATTTTTATATTATTTTCCTTGACATTTTTTTTATTATCATATATAATATTATTGTAAAGACTTTACACCATTTATTGGTTAAAAAATTATCTACTGAAAGGAAAATTTAAAATGAGAATAAAAAGATTTCTGAGCTTTTTGGTTTCCGGTTATTTTGTTTTATTTTTTATTAATTTGATTCCGATGTCAATAAATGCTATACCATCTTCTTATTGGTGTCAAACAGATAAAAAAACCGGATGTACACATTGTCTATCTCATACTTCTCAAACTGTCGGTACTGCTGTTGCAAATTGTACTCAAGGCGGTGGCTCAATTGTTGTTTGTACATTTTCAAATTGCGGAAAAGTATTCTATCAAACAGCACCTTTAAATCACCTTTATAACACCTCAGGGGAAGCACAAAAAATGTGTAAAAGAAGTACAACTTGTGGTTTTTTAAAAGGTAACACATCTGGAACTTTTCAACATTATATGTATAGAACCTCAAGTATTTCTGGAACTAATCGTGCAAATTTTATTACAGCTTTTCCATCTGCTTCTCACCATTCAAATAATAAAGGAATTGATATAACCGCTGATGAAGAAGGTGCAATTAATGGCTATTCAATATATGCACAAGGTAATGGAACTGTTTCAGCGAAAGGTGGCAGTAATACTGCTGACACGGGATATTATGTTCAAATTACGTACAATAATGGTTGGCATGTTAGATATTTACATCTTAAGCAAAGTAGTGTTTTGTCCCTTAATGCAACTGTAACAGAAATGTCTTTAATTGGAGCTACCGGTAATTCTGGGACAAATGTTACAGGATATCATTTGCATCAAGATATAAAACCAAATGGTACAACTTTTAGTAACGCAAATAATTTTTACCCAAGCGGAACATTCACATCTTAATACAAAATGCTTAATTGTTATTTTTCATTATTGATAGGAGAAAATCATGAAAAAATTTTTATTTATGACTTTGTTATCAATCTTCACGGTAACTGCTTGCAGTGATAAAGAAGAATTGACAACACAAAAAAGTCAAGTTGAAAACATTCAAACGTCTGTTCTTGAAAACAGCGATTTACCTTTAACAATAGATTCCGATGCGGAAATTTCTGAAACAACACCCGCAGAAACTACCGTCGCTGTTGTTACACAAACATATTCGGAGTACAGTAATGTAATTGATATTGTAGAAACAGATAATATTTATGAGTATTTCAATGTTCCGCAACCTTTCCCTGAGCTTGATTGGGACGACAGCAATCATTATTTCTATGATTTTTACGAGAGGAAATTTGAGAAATTTTCCGGTTTCTTTAACGATGAAGTTGAAAAATATTTAAATATTGAAAGTCCGGAAATTTCAGAAGACTATTTTAGTCAATATGCAAATAATAAAAATTGCTATGGAATAGGCAATAACACTTTAGAAAATACATCAAATTTATATACATTTTTCAGAGATTTTAACGTTCCGGTAGATACATTTGTAAATTTAATAAATGAATTTAATGGTATTAATATTGACATCAGCGAAAAATTTGATAATGAAGTATATTTATCGGATAATTTTTCCGAAGAAGAAATTTTAGCTTTATCAAATTTTGACCAAGATTTAATAAATGAGCTTTTTGTAACTGAATATTGCATTATAAAAGGAAATAGTATTTACAGTCCGGAATGGATATATTGCCACAGCATAGAAGACTATACTCTTGCCGGTATAACTCCGGAAGACATTAAAAGTAAATTACCATATTATCAAAACTTTCCTTATACAGAAGAAGCTAATGCTTTTTTGCAAAACAAATTTTCGCTTTTCTATTAGTTTCATTTTTTCTTTTCTGATAGTTGCAGAGTAATACGCCTCTCGAAGTTCCGTAATTCTTTTTGTAGTTGGCGTTCTTCAGGCTTTGGTTTGACTGTATATGAAAAAAGCACCTATTTTAGGTGCTTTTTTAAGCGAACAGGGTTAGATATTTGTTATTGTGAACGGCAAGGGCAAGTTTAAATATAAAAAATTTCTCCACTCTTTTAAAATAACAAATATCCAACCCAGTACGCTTAAAAAATCCCCTTTGAAAAAGGGGATTTTGTATATTCAGTCAAACCACGTCAACTAAACTGCCGACTATGAAAAGAATTAGGGAACTCAGAGAGTAGTATTACTCTGCAACTATCAGAAAAGAGAAAAAGGGAACTCAGAGAGTAGTATTACTCTGCAACTATCAGAAAAGTAAAAAAAGAGAAAGCTTGGCTTCAAAAGCTTCTTTTGCCTGTTGAGATAATGGTAGGTTGGAATATAAGGGCAATTTTTCAGAAATCATTTCTTTTGTTATTCCAACTTCTTCATAATTATTATGCTCATAAACCCATTGAGGGGTGTATATTTTATTTTCGATTACAATTGAATAGTCTGTTGCAAAATATTGCAAAATAGCGTTTTCATCTTGAGATAAAATAATATCTAATTCTTCTTTTGTTAAATAATTAACAGGGTCATTTGAATTTATTTCAAATGATAAAGCTGCCGAAACATCTTCGTCTGAAATATTAAATTTTTTAATAAATGAATATACATTAATGTATTCATCTAAACTTGTGGGGGCAATGCCGGATTTTATGCGATTGTCATTTTCCTCAATCCATTTATTTAATTCATCTTCAGGAGCAAGCCTTAATAAATTTACAGAAACACTATCTAATTTATGGTTGCAAGGCTGAATAAAATCTGTACGCTCGTCTCCGCCGGTACCCTCTCCGGATTCGCCGAAGGGTTTCGGCATATCACTAATTATTTCAGATACTGTAGGTTCTGTTGATATAGGCTCTGTAATTTCAACTTCTGTTACAGATATTATAGGTTCTGTTGATATGGGTTCTGTAATTGTAATATTTGTTACAACTCCTAATACTGTATGTTCAACAGTGGAAGGGTCTGTAGATTTACGGTCAATTTCAATTAAATTACTACTTTTTGAAATAGACATTATCGCAAAAACACTCAATGAAACAAAAAGAAAACAAGCCGCAACTGACATAAAAGAAAATACTTTTTTCTTAACTTTAATTTCTTGTTTATATAGCGTTGTAATGTCTGTATCAAATATCTCGTTTTGATTAATAACCGCTTTTTCAGCTTCGTCAACATATTTCAAGTCAATTTCACCGATTAATTCTAAAATCTTCTTTGTTATTGTCATAGCTATTTCCCTCCTGATTTATAATAATATGCCCTCATCAATTAATGTAGTTTTTAATTTTTTTCGTAAACGGAAAAGTATTTGCTTAACATTAGATTCTGTAAGATTATAATCTTTAGAAATTTGTTCAATACTTCGCAAATGCCAATATCTTCGTATAAAAATATTGCGTTGCTCTGTTTGCAGTTCGCTTATAAAATTCTCAATAACTTTAAGCGTTGCTTTGCCGTCAAAATCACGTTCAATATCCGTATTATCAGAAACACATTCCGCAAGTTCATCAAGAAATATCTCTGTTGCACCATTCCCTCGTTTGTTTCGATTTTTCTTTTCTAACATTTTTAAAGAAAGATTTCTTGTGATTTTCCCCAAAAATGTCCTTAATACAAACGGCTTATGAGGAGGTATTATATTCCAAGCTTTCAACCAAGTATCATTAACACATTCCTCCGAATCTTCAACAGAACGCAGAATATTAAATGAAATACATTTGCAATAACCCCCATACTTCTGTGAAACTGCATTAATCACATCTTCATTCCTATTTTCAAACAGTTCTAACATCATATTATCATCCATATTAATCTCCCTACAACTCCTCACAAACTTTTTTCACTTTCACTATTATACACCCTTTTTTTCAAAATTCGTTACATTTTTTTAGTTTTCTATTCGTTGCAGGGGCGGCAACTCTCGAAGTTCCGTAATTCTTTTCATAGTTGGCAGTTTAGCTGACGTTGGTTTAACTTATTTTCTTTTCTGATAGTTCCTGTGTTTCGCAATTATCGAAGTTCTCTTTTTCTCTTTTCTGCTTGTTTTAGAGTAATACGCCTCTCGAAGTTCCCTTTTTCTCTTTTCTGATAGTTCCTGTGTTTCGCAATTATCGAAGTTCCCTACCATTTGTGGTAGTTGGCAGTTTAGTTGACATTGGGTTGACTTAGTGTGAAAAAAAACACCCTGTGGGTGTTTTTTTTAATTATACAAATTCATAGCTTCAGGCAGTTTATTTTTAATTATCAAGTTGATAACATCGTTTGCTTTTTTACAAGTTTCCTCTATTATAGGAAATTCGTCTTTTGTGAATCTTGAGAGAACCCAATTTGCAAGGTCATAATCGGGGTGAGGTTTGTCGCCGATACCTATTTTAATACGGGGAAAAAGGTCGGAACCGCTTAGATATATAATATTTTTCATACCGTTATGTCCCCCGGCAGAACCTTTTTTACGAACACGCAATTTGCCCAAAGGGAGCGAAATATCGTCAAAAATAATCAAACAACGCTCGGGTTGAATTTTATAAAAATTCAAAGCCTCAACGACTGCCTCTCCGCTTTTGTTCATAAAAGTTGAGGGTTTCATAACAAGACATTTTTGCCCTCCGATATTAACCTCGCCGCAAAGAGATTTAAATTTCAGCTTTTTAATGCTGAAATTTTCTGTTTTCGCAAGGGTGTCACACACCATAAAACCGACGTTATGACGGGTATTTTCATATTGTGTCCCGGGGTTGCCAAGCCCAACAATAATCCAATCATAACTGCCGCTTAAATTACTTTTTTTAAACATCTTTTTCCTTATTAATCTTATTTTTCAATTTTTTCTTAGAATAATCTTCAATAATTG
>JAISIJ010000204.1 GCA_031262245.1 Oscillospiraceae bacterium
CAAAAAAGGGGTATTAGGGGAAAATCTGTTGTCCCCCTAACAAGCCGACAATGTTACACAAATGTAACATATGTCCTTGCTTGCCGACTTATTACTAAGTCGTTTTTATTTGTGTGGGCTAATTTATTTTCTTACATTAACAAAGTGCTATCAGCAAAAGAAAAATCAAGAATATTCGACACTTCAACTTACACAATCACATCAAAAATTTCATAATCACCGTAAATTTCTGTGCTGATTTTTTTAACTTTCTCCTTATTTTTATTAAAATTAAACGTCAGCAAATACCCTGTTTTGAGATTTTTCTTTTCAAGATAACTTGACAACTGCTTATATGCTTCTTGGTGTTTTGCATCTCCGTCCCAAATTTTTAACTCAATTACAAACTGTTGACTATTAAAATCAATTACCAAATCCATACGGCGTAAATCTGTAAATTGACTTTCAATATGGAAAAATCCCTCACCGTTTATAAGCGGTCTTAAATAAGATAAAAATAGCAATCTGCCGTGTTTTTCTAAGAAAGTCAATTCTTTTTCAGAGTAAATTTCCTCGTAATATTCCGCAAATTTTTCTAAACAAAGTTTCATATCAAAACGATTATTTTTAACAATATCGTATTTTAAGACATTAGATTTTTTTGTGACACTCTCGTCTTTTGAAATAAAAAATTCGCAAATTCTTATCTCAAAGATTTTATTAGAAATCTTAATTTTATTATTTTCATTTCTTATAATTCCGTAAGTTAAGCCGAAATTAGTGGTAGAAACGTCAATAGAATATTTTCGTTCTTCGCCGAGAATAAGGATTGCGTAAATTAAATCAAAAAGACTTTTGTCGTTCTCTAAATTCTTAAACAAGTCATCAAAAAGAGTATTTTTTTCAGTAACTAAAATTTTGACTGCTTTTTCAACGCCTACAACCGACCAATCTCTGTCTAATTTCTCGTCAATATGCTTGCAAATTCTCGAAACAAGGTAGGGGTAACCGCTTGTATAGGTGTAGATTTCTTCCGATATTTCCGAAATATTAAATTCAATTTTTTGCTCATTTTGATAATCAATAAGCATTGTAGAAATATCTTTAGAATCGAAAGACATATCAACCTCGAAATCAACGGCGATATTCCACGGGGAATTTACGGTTTTCGTTTCTGTGGGTTTAGGGACGTAATTTCCGTCCGCAACCATTTTTAGCTTGATATTTTTTATATCTGTAACACCAGCCAAAACAACGCTGTAAAAAGTAGTGTCATATTCTCCTGCTTGAGCGATAAATTTTTTTCTTAACAATGCCAAGAAGTCAGAAAAAACTCTGAAGTTTGAGGCTCTGTCAACTTCATCAATAAGCAAAACAATTTTTTTATCCTTACAAAATTCGGTTATAAAATGGTTTAATTCACGAATTGTTTTTACCGAAACTGTGGTATCAAATAATTCTACAAAAGCTGTACAAAACGAACTTTCGTCTTGATATGCACTATCTCCAAATCCCTCAAAACTGACAAAATACACTTCGTATTCATTTTGTAATACTTTTCTTAATTCAAAAAGTGTTGTCGTTTTCCCATATTGACGAGCCTTGTTTATCGTAAAATACGAACCATTGTCAACGAGTTTTTTTATCTCTGCTAACTTTTCTGAAATATCTACCATATAGTGCTTTTTCGGAACGCACGGTCCTGTCACATTAAAATTTTTCATTCAATCCCCTCAACCGTTACTTTCTATTTGTTCCATTGCTGATTTCAATAGATACCGCTTGAATATTGCAATATCACAAACATCAAGTTTTCCGTCTTTATAGACATCTGCATTACTTATTTGTTCAGAAGTAACGTTCGGCAAATCAATATACATAACTATTTGAATTAATAATTCCAAATCATTTACGTTGACTTCATCTGTTCCGTCGTCAACAAGTTTTACAATATTAACTTCAATCGGTTTTGGTTTTAATGCAACAAATTTAATCTCTGTATCTTGGTTTGAATTTAGAACATATTCTTCAACGGCACTTCCGGAATATCCGCAAACAGTAAGTTTTTCACACCGCCAAAATGCAAACCCTCCGAATTCCGTAACGGTTTCGGGAATTGTAATTTCTTCAATATTCATACACCAACCGAAACATTGTTCAGATATATTTCCGCTGTATCCATCTTCAAAAACAGCTTTTAACAATGCCGTACTTTGAAAAGCACCAAAACCTAAATATTGAATTGTATTGGGAACAAATATACTTTGTGCAATATTTTTACTTAACAATCCGCTTTCGATTTTAGTTACAGGAATTCCGTCAATTTCAGTCGGGATAGAAATATCTGTTTCTGTGCCAATATAGCTTGTTAAAGTTATGGTGTTATCGGGCATAATTATATACTCATAATCAATATTGGAAGATATAATAGGTTCTGTTGGGTCAGGTTCAGTATTTTTATCTTCCTCAATCGGTGTAACATTACCCTCTTCGTCAACTTTTTCTAAGCTTGGATTTTCGGAATTGTCAGCAGGAATATTTACGACTATTTCCGAATTGTCAGTCGGAATATCCGTATAAGTCTTTTGGTTTGAAATTTCGCCTGACGAGTCATAACCGATAATTCCCACCGAGACATTTTCGGAACTTGTGGGCGTGATATTTATTTTTATCGGGGACTTTTCGGTGGTGCTTGTTGAGATGTCAGTATCAAGAATATAAGTTTCACCGCCGATTTGAATCATAGGAATTTGCGAATTTTCGTCCGCAATTCCGCCTGTAATTGAACCCAAAACTTCGCCGTTTTCGGAAGTTACAGTAACATCAGCAGAACCGCTTATGTGAGTTAAAGTCGAGGATTGAGGTGTAACCGTAATTCCCGAATCCATAGAGAGAACATAATTTATATAGGTTGTCATATTGTGGTCTTTAAGGTAACCATTATAATTTTGAGCTGTAAAATTGTGTTTATTTCCATATATGGTATATAGTTCATTTATAGCAGTTGCTCCGGGTACTTTTGTTATAATATCATTTGTGTTTCTGTAATTATGAATATTTGTAGCACTACTTATATCGTTATTACGAGTTTCAACGACAATATTATTCGGAGAAGCATAAGTGTATCCGTAAATATCTTCAGGTGAAAACGTATCTTCAAGAGATTTTGAAAGCAGATTAGCAACTGCTGCACCATAACTATGCCCGGTTATGAGTATTTTAGCGTTTGCAGGATTAATTCCAATATCAAAAAGATATGTGGGCAGTTCAGATAAAATATTATCACGTGCTGTGGCAAACCCGGGGTGTTCTTTAGGATAAAATCCTGTTGCATAGGATAGCACTATGTCTGTCCACAAATCTTCTTTAGCATCTGTTCCACGTATGTCTACTAAGACAAGGTCTTGTTTTTCACCATTTACAGTTATTTCTTGTGCCGCAAATATGTGTGCGGGGTAAGAAATTTTACCGCCGTTATAAGCTTTGATATTAGTAAAACCTAATAGTTCAAGATTTTTTTGGGGTAAAGACTCTGTTGAGAATACTTCGTTATTATTGGGAATATCATATGCACCCTGTGATAATATCGCCCCAACTTTCGCCAAATTCTCATAGTAAGCAGGGTTTTCGCTTTCAATCGTCCGTGAATCGCCAGAAAATAACTCTCCGCCCCAGTATACACTTGCTGTTTTGTTCACTTCTTCAAAGTCGTCGTAATAAACGAGATTTCGTTGTGACAATGCTACTGTACTAATTCTTTCAAAATAAGCATCGGGATAAGTTTCACTTAAATGATAACAGTAGCCACTGAATACGTTGTTTGATAATGTTCCGAAATATTCAACTAAAACCCACCCGTTAGGATTTTCTATCCATTTTGTTGAATCAATATAAATTTGCTTACTGGGTAACAGATATAAATTTCCTACCCATTTTCCAGATGCTGTTCCAACTGAATTTCCAGTACCATCATAATAAAATTCTCGTGTTGCAATTAACTCATTATCAATTAATTCACAAGTAATGGTTGCACTTGTTTTTCCTTGACTGGCATAATAATGACCTTGCCAAGTACCTAAAACATCGTCCAATGTTGTCATATTCAATTTGCTTGTTATTTTTTCTAAGTTCATAGCGTCGTCAGAAAGTGTTGTATATCCGTTTTCGTCAAAGCTACCTTTAAAATTATGATATACATATCCGGACGGTCTTTGAATCCAAGTTTCACCAGTAAAATTATAAATATTATCGGAAACGGAAACCGAACAGATGTATTGTCCACTTTTTGCATTAGAATTTTCTAAAGGATAAAAAGAAAAAAGTGCTTTCAATTCGCCTTGTATATCTTGATATATACTTAAATCTAATCCGTGGTCAGTATTAGAACCATACGACCCCTTCCAAATACCCAAAGCGTTTGAATAATCAACGCTTTCTTTATTCTCAACATCCTCTGCCGTAATCAAAAAACTTGCCAACATTCCGCTCATAAAAACAAAAACTGTAATTAAAGAAAATAACTTTTTCATTTATGTATCCTCCAAAATTTGCTTTTTAATTTGTGATTTTATTATAATATTACATTATATCACAAGAGCTTAGGCTTGTCAAGAAAAATTTTGTAGATTTTCGTGAATTTTTTTGGAGCGGTTTATATGGTTAAATATGTAAAAGCAGACCTCTTTTCAGAAGTCTGCTTTTAAGTGTACTTGCACTCTGCATTTCATTAATAATTGTTTTTATTCTTTATGTAACATAATCTTCACTTTGACCCTGAACAATTTTAATAATTGACGGAATTAAGCCTGCGGAAGCGATAATAATTCTCACAAGCCAGAAAATAATTCCGATTAAAGTTTTGATTTTTGAGGTGTCCGTTCCGGCAGGAGCAGTGCCGAAAATGCTCGCACTTACGCCCACGGTTGACATAACCGCAACAGCGGAAACAACCATTGCAAGGGACAAAATTTTTGTGATTTTGCGTTGATTTTTGGAGTAAAATTTCATAACTTTATTTTTCATATTCATATATTTACCTCTTTATAATTTAAAATTTTTATTTTTACT
>JAISIJ010000228.1 GCA_031262245.1 Oscillospiraceae bacterium
AGCAGTCCTCTTTTTCAAGAAAACTGCTTTCATTTTCGTGTACTTGTTATCTGCATTTCATTTGTTTATTTTTTAGAATTGAGAAGAATCGTTGCGAGATATGGCATTTATACTCCTCTTTTGTTTAGTGGTTAGTTGTTAGTTTGCAGATAACAAACTCAAACCCTTTTACACTTATAGTCGATTAACCCCCAAATGCTAACGGGTTCTCTGCGAAAAAATTAATTTTTTCACAGAAAATCCGTTAGGGTTTCCAAGTTAATTGACTATGAATCGACCTCAATAATTTTTTCAATTCTTCCCGGACGTGGAGTCATAATCACGATGCGGTCGGAGAGATAAATTGCCTCATCCACATCATGGGTTACAAGGAGCATAGTAATTTTATTCTTCTTCCATAATTCAAGCAGTTTGTCTTGGATATCCGCTCGAGTGAAGGAATCTAACGCTCCCATCGGCTCATCCAGCAAAAGCACAGACGGATTGTTGATTAACGCCCGTGCAATGGCAACCCGTTGAGCCATGCCACCCGATATTTGGTGCGGAAAAGATTTTTCAAATCCTTTCAGACCAATCAGGTCAATGTATCGTGCCACTTCACCTTTGTTCTCTTTATAAGTTTTTCGTGCTTTCAGTCCGGCGGCAATATTTTTCTCCACAGTCAGCCATGGGAACAAGCTTCCCTGTTGGAACACATATCCGCACTGAGAGGCAGGTTCCGTGATTTTTTCGCCGTCCAAAATTAGTTCACCCGACTCCGGTTTGTCCAATCCGGCAATGAGCCGCAACAGAGTAGTTTTGCCGCAACCCGAAGACCCGATAACGGAAACAAACTCCCCACGTCGCACGGATAAATTGAAATCTTTAAGTGCTTCGACAGTATTGCCGCTGTCATCGATATATGTGCGATTGAGCGATTTAATATTCAAAATCGTATCGCTGACAACCGATAAGTCCTTCTCACTCATAATCTCACCAGCCCTTTCTGCCAACGCAGCACACGGTTTTGAATTAATCCCATTATTTTCATAATCAAACTGAACAACACCGCCATAACCAAAATCGCTGCAAACACTTTATAGTACGCACTCCACACCTTGGATGCGTTGATGTAGTAGCCTAATCCGCCCGGCTGTCCCATCATTTCTGCCATAACGAGTGTGGTAAAGGCAAACGCATTTGCAGTAGTGATTCCGGTAAAAATATTCGGCATAGCATGTGGTATTGCCACACGGAAAACCAAATAAGGAGTCTTTGCACCCAAGGTTCGTGCCACCTCAAAATATGTTTTTGGTGTGCTTGATATTCCTGCCGCCGTCAACGATGCTACCGGAAACCAAGCACATATGACAATCAAAAACACCGCCGCAGTAAACGGCTTTGGAAACAATGTCAGAGTAAAAGGCATCCAAGCCACCGCCGGAATAACTCCGCTGATTTTCAGCACAGGATATGCAAGGAATACGCACATTATCCAGTACCGTCAAATTTGACAAAATGCTTTGACTTTGAGGAATGTAGCTTTTAACATTACCCGGACATAAAACATAAAATTTTTTCTAAAAGCCTCTTGACAAACGCCGAAAAATATGTTATAATGTAGATGCAGGGATTTTTTATTCAAAATAAAGGAGAATGTTATGAAAGATTTATTTAGTCCGAAAGTTGATGCTATTGTTAAACCGGTAGCTGAAATTGTTTCCGGTAATACAGGTGGCGACAAGGTAGAGGGGGATAAAGCAGGCGGAGATGTTATTAATAATCCTACATATAATGCTCCTGTCAATAATGGTCATATAGAAAACCAAATTAACATCAACAGCCTCAATCTCGGAAACTCCGAAAAAAAAAACTAACCAGCCACCAAGTTGACATTGGCGGCACTTTGGTTGTCGGGCGTGAAAATCTGTCTGATAAAATTCACAAGCAATTTGATGTTCATAGTCATATCGTGATTCATGGGCAAGGCGGTATCGGGAAGACCACACTTGCAAAATATTATGAACATTGCCATAAAAAAGATTACAAAATCACGTTGCACATGGAATTTTACGATAATATAAAAACCACCCTCTTGAACGGTCGTAAGTGGGGTGCGGTTTTTCGTGATGTTCCTGATTTTGATAAAATGAACCCGAACGAAAAATTCAGCCTTGTGAGCAAATTTTTTGACGAATTCGAAGAAAAAATTCTCGTGATTATCGACATAAACGACCACAAAATCGACAGAATTGATTGCAGCGATTTAACTGAAAATGACAATGTGAAATTTATTTTCACAACTCGCAACAAAAAATTAATGCCGCGATATTTTCCTATTAAGGCGGATAATTTGCGTATTGAAGAGTTAAAATCGGTTTTTACGAATAATTATTTTAAAGACGAAAATGAAGTTTTTAAATCCGACGATGAAGAAAAATTGGAAAAAATTATAACCAAAATTTATGTGTATAATACAAAATTAATCGTTCTCGGTGCGAAAGTTTGCCGGTATTCGCATATAAAAATCGAAGAATTTTACGAAATTTTGACCAAGGACAAGACTGCGAAAGAGTTGACGGAAAAATTTGCAGATAACGGAGAATTTGACGACGAACTTGACGAAAAGCAGATAAGCGAGCATATTTTCAATCTTTTTTCGATTTCGTCGCTTGGCGATGAGCTTTCGGAGGTTTTGTCTTATGTGTCGCTCATCGAATACGGCGGCGTAAAATTGAACCTGTTTAAGAAGTGGTACGGTTTTGAGAATTTTAATCCGTTAAATGAATTAGCAACAAGGGGTTGGGTCGAATTTGGCAAAGACGACGACGGCGACGCAACCGTGTTAATGCACCCGGTTATTTCGGATGCGGTGTTCGCTCAATCGGGGCTGGATTCTGTGAAGTGTAAAAAGTTTTTGAATAATATATTAGATGGAGTTAATGAGCAAAATGCACATAAAAATTCTCATTTAATCAGAATTTTAGAGTTTATAATAAATAGATTTGGTGATGAAGAAACAAAAGAAATTAGCGATATTTGTACTTGGACAGGTTGTTTATATAGTGAACAAGGTAACTATAGCAAGGCACTTGAATATTGTAACAAAGACTTAGAAATACAAGAAAAAGTTTTAGGCAAAGACCACCCGAATAATGCTACTTCATATAATAATATTGGTAATATTTATAATAATATAGGCGAATACAAAAAAGCATTTGAATATCATTTCAAAGCATTAGAAATATTTAAAAAAAATATGGGGTAAAATCATCTGTCTACTGCCATTTCATATAATAATATTGGTCTTGTCTATAATGATATAGGCGACTATAACAAGGCACTTGAATATTATTTTCAATCATTAGAAATTAAAGAAAGAGTTTTAGGTGAAGACCACCCGGATACTGCCACGTCATATAATAATATTGGAACTGTTTATAAAGATATGGACGATTATGAACAATCACTTATATACTATAAAAAAACAGTAAAAATATTTGAAAAGGTTTTAGGTGAAGACCATCCGTATACTGCCACTTCATATAACAATATTGGTGAGATTTATTGGAGTATAAGTAATTATGAAAAAGCGCTTTATTATCATTTAATGGCATTACAAACAAGGGAAAAAGTTTTAGGTAAAAATCACCTATCTACTGCCTATTCGTATAATAATATCGGTAGTGTTTATAATCGTATGAGCAAATATGATAAGGCACTTGAATATTATTTAAAAGCAAAAAAAATATATGAAGAAGT
>JAISIJ010000248.1 GCA_031262245.1 Oscillospiraceae bacterium
GCTGATAGTCGGGCTTTTTGTAACCCTTTTACACAAAGAAAAAGGCATAAACTCTCTTATTAAAACCTTGCAGGTAAGCTCGGTATCATAAGCGATATAAGTGGCACTTTCACCGTTATAATCAAGCAGTTTACCAATCAGATAATGATTGGCAATAGTAGTTCCGGGAATAATATATGATTCGAGGTATTCGGCATTATCATTATAACCGCATCTGGGACAAACATCATTGTTCCCTTTCGGCTCCATACAGCCAAGACATAAGTGTTCCATTTTTTCTCCTTATATACTTATATAGTGATATAGTACCAAACCCTTTAAAACTTTTCAAGTAAAGAAAAAATTTTCTACTCATTTGTTATCACATTGTAACACTCTCAAAGCGTTTTTGTAATAAATATTTTCCTTTTCTTCTGTGGTAAAATTAAGCATATCGAAAATATTACTTATATAAAGCGGGTCGCCCCAAGGGCAATCGGAAGCAAATAGTATGCGGTCTGTTCCGTGTTTTTTTATAATTTTTTCTATATCCAAAAAGCCCATATAATAAGGAACAATAGCTGTATCAAAGTAAATATTTCCGTCTTTTCCGGCGAGATATTCTAAGGTTTCGCCAATCTCTTTTGTTCCGCCCAAATGTGCGGCAATTATAGTTAAATCGGGAAAAATATCGCTTATTTTCGCTAACATTTTCGGCATACATCTAATTTGCTCTCCGGAAATGGGGTCATATCCGCAATGGAACGTTATCGGCAATTTTAAATCGGAACATTTTTGATAAACAGGAAACATTTTTTCATCATCGGCAAAAAAATTTTGATATTCGGGGTGCAATTTAATGCCATATAATCCCAAAGTCTTAATACGTTCCAACTCCGCTAAAGAATCTTCTGCCAAAGGGTGAATACTGCCGAAAGCATACCAACCCTCGTCAATAACAAATTTTGCCCAATCGTTAAGTACAGTTTGCTGTGTGGGTTTAGTGGCAATGCCTAAAAATACAGCTTTATCTATACCTCTTGCTTTGAGTTTTTCAATAGTATCTGAAAATGTACCGTCTGTTATATTGGGTGTATCTGTATGTTCGAGTAAATTATCTATAGCTCTTTTAGCAATTTTATCCGCAAAAGCGTGAACGTGGAAATCAATCTTCATTTATTATACTTCCTTTACTATACTTTCATAAAATTAAATATGAACTTATTATAACACTTTATGTCCTATTTGTAAACATTTATTATATTTTTTTTAAAGCTTGATTTTTTTACATAAAGAATATATAATGTATACTGCTGAATCTTGAAATGAAAGCCGGTGAAAATATTTGAAGAAACAGAGTTTTTATCGAAGACTGTTTATTCCCATAATACTAATCAGTATTATTCAAATGATTATAGCGGTTTTATTGCTTAATTACACAGGCACAATGCAAGCTATTAATGAAAACTCCGTTAATATGCTTGAGGGAAACCTTAATAACCGCAAAAATGCTCTTGAATCTGAAATGCTTAATAATTGGTCTAATATTACATCTCTTGAAAAAACTACTGTTGAGAAATTTCAGAATACGCTGAAAAGCAAAGATATAAAACCTGAAGAACTGCTTAACAATACTGCACTTTCAAATGAATTTCTTTACAGCTTAACTGATGACGCTCTTCTTTCATTAACAATTACAGGCACTACAGGTTTATATATAATGCTTAAAACACCCGACAGAGATACTTTTAATGCGTTATATCTGCGTGACCCCAACCCCGAAACGGATTCTTTGGATTATTCGGATATTACCTTGTTTACAGGGGACTCTTCTGTTTCAAAAGATTACAAGTTTTCGTTAGACAGCTTTTGGACAAAACAATTTATAATATCTTCCGAAGAAACAAGAAAAAGTATTTATAATGCAATAGAGGCTTATGAAAATAACCCTAAATTAACAACAAAACAATCTGCTTTTTGGGCTTCACCGCATATTATTGACACTCACGCAGGTACAAAAGATTCCCGTGAAGTAATATCATACACCCGTCCTCTCGTTTTTGAGGGTACGGTTATTGGTGTTATCGGAACATCAATAAATACCGACTTGCTCGTTAAACATTTTCCGCCTATTGATTTTAACAGATTAAATAAAACAGGGTATGCTTTGCTTCAGTATACAGGTAACAGAAATTATGATATAATGAAAATTAATTCGACTTTTCTTTCAAGAGAGTTTGCAAAAACACCTTCTATTAACACAAATGACGAATCCGGATATAAAAACGCTTTTTTAATTAAAAATAACGGTGAAAAATATATACAAGTTATGTCAACATTAAATATATATGACTATAACACGCCTTTTTATAACAATAAATGGACATTATCCATACTCAGCAATGAAACAGAATTATTCACTCTGACGGCAGAGGCGAAAAAAACAATGGTTATAAGTTCAAGTGTTGCTTTGTTTATATGTATAATATTTTTAGCTGTAATTATCAGAATTAATCTTAAAAATATTAAATATATTATAAAACAAACCGATAATAACAAAATCATTGATACCGCACAAATCAAAACAAAAGAGTTTACAATGCTCTCTGAAGTTATCAATGATTCTTATGAAAAACACCGACGTCTTGAAAAACACAACGCAGTAAACTATACTGCTCAAATGCTCTCTCAATCGGTAGATTTACGTTCCTCTTTGATGGGTGCTTTTGGACAGTTAAGTATATTATTAGGTTTTGATGATGTCTACTGTTTGTCTTTTGACAATGATTTTTTGGCTTGCAAGAAATATATGACTTGGAAAACTTCTCTCCCCCACGACGTCATAAAAATAACTGTTGACGATATTAACCAAATAAATCAAATGTTAAACGGCAAATTGTATGCAGTATATACTCCGAAAGATTTTACCAACCCCACACTCAAAGAATGTTTTTGCGGCAGATGTGACAAAAAATACTATCTCTCTTGTTTTATGAAAAACGAAAAAGAGTTTATCGGTAAATTTATCTTTTCACGTCAAACGCCTTTTCAACAGGAAGATATTGAACTGTTAAGTGAATTAGTTAATATAATCGGTATTTCAATGCAAAAAACACAGTCTAATTATGCCAATAAGGCTAAATCTGAATTTCTTTCAAGAATGTCCCACGAAATTCGTACTCCTATGAATGCGATTATCGGATTGATACAAATGACTTCCGATAATCTCTCCGATGTTGAAAAAGCACAAGCATATCTCGGCAAGATAGACATTGCTTCAAAACACCTTTTAACACTTATTAATGATGTTTTGGATATGTCTAAGATTGACAGCGGTAAACTGACGCTTGATATTAAACCATTTAATCTCAATTTATTTGCAGATACTATTAATACTATTATATCTCCGCAAATGCAAAAACTCCGGTTTGAGGAAGATATTGACGTTAAAAATAAAAATGTTTTGGGAGATGAATATCGTTTACGTCAAGTATTGATAAATCTTTTAGGTAATGCGGCAAAATTCACCCCCGAAAACGGCACAGTTACTCTTACAATAAAAGAAATAGAAGAATCTGTTTATTATTTCTGTGTTAAAGATACGGGAATTGGCATTGCTACTGAAAATATGCGAAAAGTTTTTAACGCTTTTGAACAGATTGACGGTGATAAGAAAACTGAGGGTACAGGCTTGGGATTGGCAATCAGTTGGAATATCATTAATGCTATGGGCGGAAAAATCGAATTGGAAAGTGAATTAGGCAAAGGCAGCAGTTTCCATTTCACTCTTAACCTTGAAAAAACTGCAGAGATACAATCCGTAAAGCAGCAAGAAAAAAACTATCACTTTAAAGGCAAAAGGGTACTATTAGTTGACGATAACGACTTAAACATTGAAATTGCAACTTATATCTTGGAGAATGTAGGCTTTATTGTTGAAACTGCCGAAAACGGTCTTATTGCAACCGAAAAATTCTTTAAAAATCCCCCTGATTACTATGATTGTATCTTAATGGATATTCTTATGCCTGTTATGGACGGTTTAACTGCAACCCGCCAAATTCGCAAAAAGCTTGACCACCCCACAGCTGCAATTATTCCCATCATCTCAATGTCTGCTAATGCTTTTGACGAGGACACAAAGAAATCTATTGATGCCGGGATGAATGCCTCAGTTCCCAAACCAATTGATACAGAACATTTGTTCACGGAATTATCAAAATTATTATGACAAAAGGAGAAAAAATGTTCCGAAAAATTATTGCGTTACTGTTAGTAGCATCCGTTTCCGTTTGCACTTTTACAGCTTGTAAAGAAAAGGATGATGTAAAACTCGACCCTAAAAACCCCACTACCGTTACTTTCTGGCATTATTACAATGGCGAAACAATGATGGCTTTTGATAATATTGTAAATGATTTCAACGAAAGTATCGGAAAAGATAAAGGTATAATCGTTGAAAGTGTTCAAATGGGGTCAACAAACGATATTGAAGCGGCGATTTTATCTTCCGCAAGAGGTGAGGCAGGAGCTGCAGAATTGCCCGATATGTTCCTTGCTTATGCCGATACGGTTTATACTGTGGACAGTTTGGGTTTTGTTGCCGAATTAAACAGCTATTTTTCCGAAAAAGAATTAAAGCAGTTTGATGACAATTTCTTAGAAGAGGGCAGAATAAACGGCGACAGTAAATTAAAAATTATTCCGATTGCAAAATCAACAGAATGTTTTCTTCTGAATGATACCGATTGGCAAAAATTTGCCGCCGCAACAGGAGCAGACTATTCCGACCTTGATACAATGGAAAACATTGCACAAACTGCAGAGGAATATTATAACTGGACAGATAGTCTTACCTCCGAATTATACGATGGTAAAGCTCTTTTCGGCAGAGATGCTATTGCTAATATGTTTATTATCACTTCAAAATCCTTTGACGTTGAGCTTTACGGAAACAAAGGCAATGAACCGTTTCTCAATGTTGACGAAACTGTAATGCGTAAAATCTGGGATTATTTCTATGTACCATATATCAGCGGATATTTCACGTCAATTGGAAAATTCCGCTCTGATGATGTTAAAATCGGTGAATTGCTTTCATATATCGGTTCAACCGCATCTGCCTCATATTTTCCGATAGAAGTTACCCCCGAAAACGGTCAAACCTATACTATTGACTATAAAGTCTTGCCTATGCCGACTTTTGAAGGTGCAAAAAATGTAAGTGTTCAACAAGGAGCCGGCGTTGCGGTAACAAAAAGTACGAAAGAAAGTGAATATGCCTCTTGTGAATTTATAAAATATTTTACAAAAGATGATAACAATATAGAATTTTCGGGAAAATCCGGATATTTACCTGTAAAAAAATCTGCACTCAATTATGATGTAATAAAATCCAAACTTTCAGATTTTACTATGAAACCGCTCACCGACAGCACTCTTCAAGTAACTTTGGAAAGCATTAACGATTCAACATTTTTCACCAACAAACCCTTTAAAAACGGTGTTGAAGCACGAACAATTCTCTCAGATTTTGAAATAAAATGCCAAAACGACCGTCAAGCTGTCCTCAACACCATATCCAAAGGCGAAACCCTCGAAAATGCTGTCGCCGCGTTCAATACCGATGAAAATTTCAACGAATGGTATACCCAATTCTCAACCTCTCTTTTTTTACTCTTCTCTTAATTAGCTGACAGTCACACCTCTCGAAGTTCCCTACTTCTTTTCACCGTTGGCGTTCTTTAGGCTTTGGTTTGACTTATTTAGTTTTCTACTCGTTTCAGAGTAATACTACTCTCGAAGTTCCCTAATTCTTTTCATAGTTGGCACTTTTTAGGCTTTGGTTTGACTTATTTAGTTTTCTACTCGTTTTTGTGAAAAACACCTCTCGAAGTTCCCTACTTCTTTTCACAGTTGGCGTTCTTCAG
>JAISIJ010000254.1 GCA_031262245.1 Oscillospiraceae bacterium
TTTGTTACAACCGTATGTACGGTACTCTTGCTGATTCCGAATTCTTTCGCTGTTGCACGCACAGTAGCACCGTTTTCGAGTATGTACTCTCCCAAAACAACTGCCCTGTCATTCGGTGTATTTTTCATATTATCAACTCCGGTGATTAAATTGTATTATCGGATTATTTATTCTAATCGCTAACAAAAAAGAGCTAATTAAAATTAACTCTTCCAACAATTTAAATATATGTTGATTTTTAATATTTCAGTACAACACCGCTGTTTTTATTGCCTTTTTTAATTAGTTTGTAACATACAAGTTGTGAAGTATGTATACGGCGTTTACGCCGTGTTTTTACCCCCAATTATAATTTTTTAAGAATTCATATAAAGAATCAGCAACTTTACTTGGCTTAGAATTTCCGTATATAATATATATAGAACCTTTCTGATTTTGCATATAAAAAATGTAATCTATACACATATTAGCAATTGAATATAAAACATAAGATATATTATTATTAAAACTTCGTACTCTATGTGTCATTCCTATAATATCAATACCTGTATCATTTGCTATGGTTGCAATTTCTATATTTTTAATATAAATATGCCCAAACATAGAAAGATAATCTTTAAAATCTTGTGCAAATTTTAAGTTTAATCTTGATTCATATAGTTCGATGCCATTTTTATACCTCTCTTATAGTCGTTCGGCTTGCTACGCAAGCCACCGTACTTTGCACGAGAACTTCAAAAACGAACGTTTTTGAAGTTGAGCGACTATATAAAATTTATTATTTTTTTAGGAAGAAGTGGTAGTATTTTATTTATCTGAATATCGTAATCACTTATAAGTGACTGATATATTTCGGTAGCATATTTTTCCGAACTGATGAGTAAATAATCAAAATCTATCGATTTGAGTTTTTCGGGAGGTATTACTTCTACTCCGAAAAATTCTTTTATGTTATCGGCATTTTTATCGCAAAAAAGTTTTGGTAAAAAATCGGAATCTGTAATAATATTTTCTGAATACTCTCCGCACCCATATACTATAACATTACTTTCGTTTACGGTATCTAAAAATATCTTTATTTTTTCAATACACTTATCGAAGCCTGACAGATTATAAAATATAATGCACCAAAACCTAAGTTATATTTTATAATATTCCAGATATTGTTAATTGCAAAAGATAACGCATTTGTGTCGTATATACACAAGCGATTATTAGCATCTTCAATATCTTTTAAGAAACGACTGCCATCTTTTAACAAGGATATAATGTTTTCGGAATTAATATCGAAATCAAAAACACTCCAACCATAGCGAAACTTTCTATATTTTTCTATATTAATACCATTAATACCGAGATTGGTTTCAATAAAATGTTTTGATAGTTCAATCACTTGAAAAGAAATATCCATTTTGCGTGTAATGGTAATATTGGTTGTTCCGATATAATGGTCACCCGTTACATCGGGCAAATTTACCACATCGGTAAAAGAAACTAAACGTCCGAATAAAGCATAGTCTTCAACAAGAATTTCGGGATATTTCAAATGATTGTTGCGTAAAACATCGTTTCTTAACATTGCAGTAGGGTGCATTATACAAGTCCCAAATAAAATCGTCGCTTTAATTTGCTCTATATTTAGGGGCATTCCAGCTGTATATGTTTTTTCAGGTCTAATGACTCTCATTGATGTCCCCAACAGCCCTACATTTGAATTTTTTTCCATAAAGGCAACTTGTTTTTCTAATCTGTCAGGGTAACTTACATCATCGGCATCTTGACGTGCAATATATTTTCCATCACATAATTCCAATCCTCTATTAAGTGAAGCTGCAACTCCAAGATTCCGGCTGTTACGAATAATTTTAATGCGTTCATCTGATTGTGCGTAAGAGTCGCAAATTTCATATGTTTTATCTGTACAGCCATCTTCAACAATAATAATGATAATGTTTTAATAAGTTTGTGCAAGCATAGACTCAATAGCCCTTGCAACAGTATCAGCTCCGTTATACACGGGCATTAAAAAATTAACAAGTGGTTGCATATTTAATCCTCCGACAATCCGTCAATATAGTCGCTTAACTTGAAAAACGAACGTTTTTGAAGTTAAGCGACTATAGAAAGTAGATTATTTACTAATCCCAAAAAGAACAAAATCGCTGAATATGTTATTGTTACGCAAATATAAGGTATAATCCGGATAATTCTTTAAGATGTAATACGGAATTTCCCAAATATCCCCAAACTTATGATACGCCGATATAGCCAAGGTAGGAAGAAATTTGGATATAATATTCTTTGCACCGATAAGTGCATCCATTTCTGCACCTTCTATATCCATTTTTACAAATGTTATCGGTGCAGTATAATCCTTTAGAAGATTATCTAACGAATTAACTTTTATAGATTTATTTCCGTCATCGGATATTCTGTTACCTTCCGTATCTGTATCGATAAAATTTAAAGTATCTTCCTTTGAATGTATACCGATATTTTCAATATGAATTTTCTCGATACCGTTTGATGCACAAAACCGTTTAGCCATTTCAACAGTTAATTCGTCTGCTTCATATGCGTAAATATTGGTATAACGTCCGTCAACTGCTCTGAAAAATTCATACGCCGAATCCCCGGTGTAAGCTCCGCAATCAACAAAAACTTCATTATCCGTAAGTTTGATTATATCTTTCGGAAAATATGTTTGAGGAGTTATTGTTTTAGACGAAGCCTTATAATCACCTCTTAACCATAAATCTAAGTTAGCATCAAACACAAGTTTAGAATGTTCATCAGCGAGCTTTTCTCTGACAAATGCGATTTTATCAGCGTTTTGTTTAGCTATAAAATTTTTTTCAGACAAAGCAGTTTGATAAAATTTTATTGCAATATGACGCTTGACCACCCAGTCGCGAATATAAATGTTTTTATATCCGGATTTTATTAAATCATTTTCAATTTCTACACTGTAATATTCCGGTGTAATCAAGATAGTTGCGGTTTTGGGAATTTCTACTATGCTTTTAACCGGTATACCGCAAATTACAGTGCCATAATATTTAGGATTACTGTCGGAAAAACATTTAACAGAAATCCCGAGTTCGGTTAACTGACGTAATGCACAAAGTCCTCCAAAACCTACACCGTATATAACAATATTATCTGTTTTTATATTGTTATTGAAGGAATTAACAATTAGACGAAACGGAATATGCTGTTGATGTAAATAATTATATCCATCTGGAAAACTAAAATTATTCATATTTAATCTCCTATATTCATTAATTTAAATATTGTTGACTGATATTTACTTGTCCAACTTCCAACATAATGATAAATGACATATGTGTTATTTGATATATTTAATACTATTTCTAAATTAAAAACCTTGCAAAGGTTTTTAATTTAGAAATAGTTGACGGCGATAGCCGTCCGCCGACGCAGTCGGCGAGAGGAAGGTCGGGCTTTGCCTGACCTTCCGAAAATCCCAAAATAAAAACAAGGTTTTTATTTTGGGATTAGTATAAGTTAAGGTTCAAGGGGCAAATTTTTGCCCCTGATAACCTTATTGTTTTTATTTTGGGATTAGTATCAGGCTCTTAGGAAGTAAGTGAAAGCTGTCTAACAGATTTTTTGAAAATACCTTTTACAGCAGCAGAAATACTAATGTTAATACAGTCCATTTGAGTTGCAATAAGGCGGTCTGTTTCAACAATAACTTCGGGAGTTGTAATTAATTCACAACCATTGTACTTGTTAAGTCCGATAAGATAATTATTGGTGAAATTATCAATCTGAATAATTTCCGCTCCGAAAGGAGTAAATATTCTTCCGTCTGTTGAGGGGGGCATTTCACGCATTTCTTCAAATGCAAGAATCTTTTTAAGTGTGTTTGAGGAAACAAGCAATGTGGTCATTTTGAAATTTTCAATTTCACCGGCAAGTTTGAGAAGGTCGTTGTAAGTGAAATTTCCGGTGGTAGTAAGATTAACCGTTTCGCCGAACACCATCATTGTTGAAC
>JAISIJ010000285.1 GCA_031262245.1 Oscillospiraceae bacterium
AGGATTGTAATCAATCATATATACAGGCTCATCTTTAAATTGAAATTCATAATAAACTTGACCACTACTATTTTTTTTAACTCCATAACCGTCATTTACATAAAATATTCTGTATGAACGGTTATATGGGGAAGAATTGACACCCATGTAAACATTGACCTTGAAAAAACCGGAAAACCCAATAGCGTTAGAATCAGTAGGCACAGTCATAACCCCGGGCTTTGTCGCATCTTCTTTGATTTTGGGAACAAATGTTTCATTGTAATATTTCTTCTTTGCTTCAGCTTTTGCATAGGTTTCAAAGCCTTCAGCATATTCAATATCCCACATAATATCGGCAACATTTCCTTCAAAACCTAATTCAGCAGCAGTTCCGGAAATATCATGAGAAATTAATTCGATTTCTTCTCTGTAACGTTGATAATCCCAATTTCCCATTATATAATTGCCGGAGTATTTGTCCTGAACCTTTGCCAAATATTCCTGAATAAAAACCTGCGGCGGGACACCGTGAGAAATGTTTTGATAATATTCATCAACGAAATGCTCCTCGGTAAACTCCTCAGCAAAAACTTTAAACCCATAACAAACAAAAAAAGACATAACGAAAAGAAATGCGAAGAAACTTGACAGAATAATTTTTTTTGTTCTCATATAGAAACCCCTAAAATGAATGAAAAAAGCAGTCAACTAAACCAGGGTAAAGAATAATTGACTGCTCCTTTCGAGATAATGTATTAAACCGCCGGATTATCAGCAGCTACATCAAGCGCCGGCTACAAGACCCAGAACAAAGAAAATACCTTTCTTGATTCCGACAAGCGCAACAATGACAGGCATTACAGAAGGCAAAGCAGCTGTAACATATGTCAAAATCGGCGAGAAATCAACGCCTGAGAACGGATCGGTTACCGTGATAGGGTCAGCCGCAAAGGACGGAACAGTAAGTGCAAGCGCCGAACCTACAGCGACAGAAACAGATACCACACGCTTTTCACTAGCCTTTAAAAACTGTTCAAGGCGAGCGGCTTTCTCCATTGCGGAAAGTCGTAAAGTTTTCATTAAAAAAATCACCTCTTAAAAAAATTATATATTTACAACAACCTATCCGCGGAATAGACTGCTGAAATAACCAAACATAAAACGGAAAATGAAAAATAAGACGATACAGCCGATAATCATTACAAGAAGCTCGGAAATTTGCGCCAGATAGGAATTAATCTGATTGAGCATACGAAGAATTTCTTCATAAGTTGCGGCGTTCGCTTCCTGATCGGCGATCGACTGACTTTCAAGCAGAGCTTTGAAATCAGCTAAAAAAGAACTAAAATCAATTTGTATCATCGTTCAATAACTCTTTGGGCGGCATATCCGGAGCGTTCCAGTTTTTATCAGCCGCAATTTTCTTACTCTTTTTCTTATGTACAGATGAAACAATCGAATAGACAAAGTAGATAAGGACTGCAACAGCAGCAATAATATCAAGAGTTTGCCAGAACGGCGAAGCATTTGCAAAGCCTTGATATATAGATTCAAATAAAGCTTGTAAAGTCACTATGCCACCGCCTTTTTATTCTCTTTGCCGGGGATACCTGAAATATTATCATCAGCACGGATCGCCGGACCGTAAACTTTTTCACAAAGGGCAAGTATGCTGTCAATCGGTTTACAGTCCGCATTAGTTATATCAAACTGTGCAAGCTTTGCATAGTTACCGTTACCGGCATAGCTGAACTCGACCTCGCAGCCGATAAGAGCTCCGAACCTGCCGAAACCGTTTTTAAGCTGACCGTATTTTTGTTTTGATTCACTAAGTCCGATTATTTGTGTTGCTATGCCCTCGACATCTATGTCACGATACAAAACCGTGAACTTGACCGAAGCAGGCACGTCCTTTCCGTCCTGAGCTTTGAAACTTCCCGTTTCCTTTACACCGCAAATTACACCTAACATTTTTTTACTCCTTAAATTTTAATATATTAAACCGCTCTTTTTTTGGGCGGAGTAATCCTTTTTGCAATAAAATACCTTGGTACAATCTCAAATTGCCAATAACTCCATTCACAAAAGCTTCCAAGAGCAAAAGCAAAGAAAAACTCTAATATACTCATTATTTGAAACACCAATCAAAAATAGAAATCTTCATTTTCATCAACAATGAATAATGCTACTAAAGTTAAAAATACAGTAAGAATAGTAAAAACAACACATTTAGCAATTAAAATATTCAAAACAACCATAATTTTTTAATAATTGAAGTAATTTAATTAAACCGGAAGCAACGAGAACAATTAAAACGCATTTAGTAAAAATCATAATTTATCAACATCTTTCAAATAGTAATTTCTATTCATTAAAGCGAAAATTCCTGTATTGTTAATACAATTACCTTTGCGGTAAGATATACAATTTTCATAATCCTGCTTTACACAATAACAGACTTTTCGAATTTTTGCGCATTTCCTTGATTTTATAGCGCGAACGACACTTTTTTCCATAATCATCATTAATCTTGAAGTAAATTTCTAATAAATATTAATCCACTATAAATTCCTAAATAAGAAATTAAAACTGAAAAATATGAAAAAGGATTATCTCGAATAAATAAGATTATTTTATTAACAAAAATGTTACCTTCAGGATCGATATTAACATTAAATGATGAAAAATATAGACAAACAGCAAAAATGATAACTGTCAATGCTCTAAACAAATCTCTTTGAGATCTTTTTTTCCTTAAATCTTTTTCAAAACTAATATATTCCTTTAACATTTCATCAGAAATTTCAAAATCTTTTTCGTTATTTTCCATATTTACCCTTTCTTTCGCACACTAAACTTTTCAACTTTCGACTTTCTTTTATATACATTATGTGCTATACTAATTGTAGAACATTTAGGGCTATATGTCAATATGTAAAATACAACAAAACGGGCTAAGAAATTTTGTGCAATATTGACATATTTTACAAATTATCCTATAATATATACAAGGATTTTTTATGATAAATAAATTTTGTGAAACAATAAAAAGGCTTCGTACAGATACAAAAGTAACCCAAACAGAGCTTGCACAGTATCTTAACATAAGCCAAAGAACATATTCTAACTACGAAACAGGACGTAATGAACCTGATTTAGACACTCTTATTTTATTATCAAATTATTTTCACGTACCAGTAGATGTTCTAATAGGTAAATATTCACTGCCAGATACACCAATTACTAATCATAAAGTTATTAAAAACAACTTTTCGGGAATTAATCAGATAAACCAAAATATTACAATGTGAGGAATCAAAATGAAAATACTGAATAAAATTATGTGTGTTCTCGGTTGGATCACGGCAATAAGCGGCTTGCTAATCGGCTTGTACATAGGGATTTTATACTGTATCGCATTGTTTTTGGGTATCACATTAATTTTAGTTGGAACAGGCGCGAAGATTGCTTCATTAGTAATAACAATTGCCATAGTTGCAGGCATAATCGCACTTATAGTTAAACTTGCTACAGGCAAAAAAAATAAAACTCAAACTACAAGTTCAAGTTTTTCTGAATCAATTTATAGATTTTAAATTATTACTTTAGCGCGGATGCGGATCTACTGAAATTTCAAGTCAACAAAATCAAGGGTTTGCGAGTTGCGTTTTCCGGGCATTGCAACCGTAACACGCTTCAACTTAAATATATACACGGTCGACCGTGTACGAGAAAAAGCCCCGAGGGTTTCCCCTTTGGGCTTTTTTTATGGTTTTAATACTTTGATTTTGCGAAATTCGGAATATTTTTCAATAGTTTGAATAATTTGATTTTGCGAAATTTGGAACATATAAATCCCCCTCGTAAGTCCTTTAACACATTACAAGTCTAACACAACCAACAAAACAACTCATTTCAATACTATATATTATAATTAACACAATCTGAAACAACAGCCACATTAGATTATCAATTTATTTTCAAAGCTATATCATATATTTTTCACATTCAAGAATTATAATAACATACAGTAAAGCAATTACAGGAAATTGATCAAAACTATCAGAAACAAAATTCTACCTATATGGAGGTTATTAAAATGTTTGAAAACAACAGCTATGAAATTAAAAATGAGAACGAAAAAGAAAAAAAATCGGGAACAAAAATGAGCAAAGTCTTGGCTATGCTCCTCTCAATGGTTCTGATCGGCGGCGGTGCAGGTTACGGCGGCGCATATATCGCTTCGCAGAACATATCCGCTCCCGCTGTGTCGGCATCAGACAGCGCCACAAGAACAGCTGTTTCTGCTGATAAAGCAGATGATAAAGAAAACGCCGACACGCCGATTTTTACGCAGCTTGAAAACAGTTCGGTTGCTTCTTCGGAATATGACGCTTCGTCAATGTTTGAAAAAGTTACGCCGTCTGTTACATTCATAACTTCCGACTTCGGAAGTCTTGGTTCGGGCTCAGGCACAGGAATTATAATGACGTCTGACGGTTATATCATCACAAATGCACACGTTTTACAGGCTGAACAACCCGTTTACGGCAACGGCTCTTCCCCGTTCGGCTTCCCTTTCAACTTCGGCGGAAGCTATACAACTGAAGTTATTCAAGCTGAAAAGGTTATCGTAACGCTTTCTGATGATGACAAAACCGAATATGAAGCTGAAATTATCG
>JAISIJ010000298.1 GCA_031262245.1 Oscillospiraceae bacterium
TAGTACGAGCAGTAGTCTGAAATAGAGCTTTTCTCCACAAAGTAGCTGCCTTGCCGTTTATCTTACTGCTTTGTTCAAGCAAGGGCAGAACACTTTCGGCATTTTTGTTTAAAACAACATCATGAAGAAGTGTGTAAAACTTAAAGTAAGGCTTGTCATAGTTTTGAACTCCGCCACTACCGCTTTTTCGATTTATTCCTATTTTCCCAATTACATCTTCAGTTACTTCACTACTTTGGAAAAACTGTAATGCAGATTTATAGTTATCCATTGACATAAGCGTGTCTATGATGACATCGTCAATACTTTTAGACTTATTTCTTACGGCAAAAATATCGTTTATTATTGAGTTTGTTTTTTCTTTGTTTATACATAAAGGCAGTAAATATGTGAATTCGTCATTACTCAAATAATCGAGTTTTGAAACAACATATGCCGCCACAACAAACGGACGCACAACATTACCGTCAATATTGTCACTCATTTTTAATAACTGTTTTAAGTAGATAAAACTATCTTTCGGAATTTGAAGAGGATTATCTGATTTAAAATCGGAATTCTGTGCAATCGACAGTAAAACACGACCGACTTCGGTTAAATTTCGCTCGCTGTCAATCAACCCGATATCAACAAGCCCAGATGTCTTTTGTCTGGCATCCTTAGCGGGATTGGGAGCATTACCTTTGACAAAACCTTCCTTATGCATAAATTGATAGTATTCGATTTGCAGTTGTTTGTTGTCGTTCACAGAGTGTTAGCTCTCTGCATTTCAACCAAGTCGGTTATTTCACTGATGGTTAAAAATGGCTTAAACCGATGAATCATAGAATGACAGTTTGAGCAAACAGGACGTAAGTCAGATGGATTTGCCAAATATGATTTGCGAATTTCAGATAGCGGAACTATATGATATACCTCAATAAAACCTTCACCACGTATTCCATAATGGTGTGCAAAATTAAATGCACAGACGATACAGTCCGTTCCATACAGGTTAATACATTGAGTGCGAAGTTGACGATTGCGTTCAAATACGTTAACAGATACTCTCTTTGCTATACCTTCCGTTAATTGTTCGCCTTGATATTCTCCGTTAGAAGTGTAGTCGTAACTATCATCTGTTTCGAGAAGGCTTTGGTCGCGAATACCCCAAATACCGCCGTGCAAGCCCTCAACGGAAAAGAACAAATCCCTTACCGCTAAAGATAGTTTTTGTATCGCTACTGTCGCTTTGAAGTTGCTTTCTAACTTGTGCACGCCAATTAGGATTTTTAGCAATTGCAGGCAGTATATTTCTATAAGCTATAGCAGCATATATATCTGCAAGCTTGCCTTGTCCGCCAAGTATTCGGAGTGCGGCTATAATCTCACTACGATATGTAGGTTTCTCAATATACGAAATTCCAGTCGAATTGCTCATAGTATTCCTTTGCCTCCCATTGTGTTGCTTCACAATAAATAGGATGTGAACGTGTCTTGTCATTTACAAAGTTGTTGCATTTTCCAACTTGCTCGTGGCAGTAATCTAATTCCGTTTCAGGACATCGAAAACACCAATAATTCATTTCGTGAGCATTGTCGTTGCAATTTTTCCAATGCTTACATTTACTGCAAGCACAGTTGGTACAGCTAATCTCCATTTGTAACACCATATTCTTAATCAAATTATCAAACATTGTTGCTTTAACTTGTTCAGTATTTACTCTTCAGCTTTTTCCTGTCCGGTTTTCGAGCAACACCGAAAACTTCGGGCTTTTCCCACCGAGCGATATTCTCCAAAAGGTGGTACGCATCGCAATATTGGCGGGAATTATACGGAGGGTCGATATAAACCAAATCTGCTTTAATACTCCGCACTAATTCGTTTGTATCTTCATTATAACAGATATTATTTGTATTCAGATTATTTTCGGGAACAGGCACGAATAATTGCAAATGCCGTTCAAATACCGCACCTTTGCGGTATGCATCATAGTGACCGCAGGTGTTGGCGATTTTGTCAGCACCGTATAAAAGTGAGGTAATCAGCAATGCTCGTTCACGCTCATTAATTTCACGAGATATAAATTTCTTTTCAATATCCTCACGAATAAATCCAATTTTTCGGCAGTCTTCAAGACTGAAAAATGTATCCGCAAAATTCTCACTAACGTAATTATCAGCTATAACATTAACGGAATTATAATAAATAATTAAAGCTTGTATTTTCTTTTTATCATATTTCATCGGAGAAAACCAAGCAACGTGACAAATATAATTGCTGTATAAAATATCATTTGTGATAATTTGTTTGTCTGTAAATGCGGAGGAAACAGCACCGGTTCCGGCAAAAATGTCTGCAACAGAATGAATGTTATTACACTCTGATTTAACAACAGATTTTATAAACGGAAGCAATTTATACTTGTGCCTAAATATCGTCGGTTATTGATATATGTTGTTTTAACAGGCACAATAACCTCGGAACGGCAAGCATTGTCAACAATAGGAATATTTAATTGAGCCGTCTGCAAATTCTTCACCTCCTAATGAGTTTATGATTTATTTTTTAATTCTTAGCAGACTCTTCTGGGAGAATTTCCATGATATCTTCGACTCCGCAATTTAAAGCAGAACATATTTTTACAAGCACGTCTGTTTGAACATTGACACCTTTCGAGAGCTTTGCTACCGAAGCGGAACTTATCCCCGCACTTTCACACAAATCACGTTTCTTCATATCACGGTCAATTAGGAGTTTCCATAGCTTTTTATAGCTTACAACCATCCCGCACCTCGTATTTAAATGATAATAATATTATAACATATCTCATTTAAAAAGTCAAGCAAAAATTAAGCGTTCGCAAAATTTTATTTTTAATTCTTTACATTTGCGTTTGTAAAATACATTTTTATTATGTATCATATGTTAATCAAGCGGGAATTTGAAAATCTCAACCATTCTCAACACTACATTTGATAGTATTAATATATTTATACCATATATCAACATAAAAATCAAGTATTATTTTGTGAAACATAACATTATTGTGAGTTTAATGAGAAGTTTTGTCGGGAGGGTGTTTCGTCAAAATACTACAACGTTCCGCCCAAAATGATATATATGTTTAATTATAACACATTTCTGACAGAAAGTCAAGGGGAGATTTGAATTTGGCGGAAATATTTTCAAA
>JAISIJ010000302.1 GCA_031262245.1 Oscillospiraceae bacterium
AGTAAAAAAATGTGTGGCTTTAAGCACAGATAAAGCTTCTTCTCCGATAAATCTTTACGGTGCAACAAAACTTTGCTCGGATAAAGTTTTTATTGCCGGGAATTCATATAGTTCAATCAATGATACAAAATTTTCTGTTGTACGATATGGTAATGTAATGGGGTCAAGAGGTTCGGTTATTCCACTTTTTATTGAGCAAGCAAAAAAAGGGGAAATGACGATAACCGATAATCGAATGACGAGATTTATGATAACTCTTGAACAAGGCGTTAAACTTGTATGGAAAGCTTTTGAGGATATGGTCGGTGGGGAGATATATGTAAAAAAAATTCCCTCTATGAAAATAACCGATATAGCTACCGCTGTTTCCGAAACTGCAACTCAAGAGATGGTCGGTATACGTCCGGGTGAGAAATTACACGAACAAATGATTAGTATTGAAGATGCTCTTACTACTTATGAATATGACGGATATTATAAAATATTACCGCAAATCTTTGATTGGTATAAAGACCCTAAAAGAATTCAGAACGGTAAATTAGTGCCTGCTGATTTTTCTTATGTATCCGATACCAACCGAGAATGGATGCCGGTTGAAACATTGAGAGAATGGATAAAATCCAAACAATGAATAAAATTGCAATAATACCGGCAAGAGGCGGTTCTAAAAGAATACCCCGAAAAAACATTAAAGAATTTTTAGGGAAACCTATAATTTCATACGCTATTCAAGTGGCAATAGAATCAAAACTATTTGACAAAATAATGGTATCAACTGATGACGAAGAAATTGCGGAAATTTCAAAACAATACGGTGCTGATGTTCCTTTTTTCAGAAGCAAGGAAAATTCAGACGACTTTTCAAGTACAGTCGATGTAATAAAAGAAGTGTTGCTGAAATATGACCGAAAGTTTGAATATGGGTGTTGTATTTATCCTTGCACTCCGCTTTTAACTGTTGAAAAATTAAAGTCATCTGAAAAATTAATTCTTGAAAAAGACAGAGATACCGTGTTTCCGATTGTGAAATATTCATATCCTCCTCAAAGAGGTTTTGCCATAAAAGACAATAAAGTCGTTATGATTAACCCTCTTACATTCAGCACAAGAACACAAGATTTAGAATCGATTTATCACGATGCAGGGATGTTTTATTGGTTTAAATCGGAAGCTGTTTTTGAACAGAATACATTATTTTGTAAAAACAGCGAAGGAATTATTCTGTCGGAAACAGAAACACAGGATATTGACAATCTTACCGATTGGAAACTTGCCGAAATGAAATATAAATTACTTTATACTACTTGAATTCAAAAATGCTTGTTGTGTTTTTGAATTTTGCGTTGTTGCAAGTCAGGCATCTGTTGTATTAATTAGTATTACGGAGAATAGAAATGGACTATATTCCATACGGAACACAATTTATTGAAGAGGATGATATTGCAGCAGTCACAGAAACTATGAAGAGTGGCTATCTTACTACCGGTTCAAAAGTTTTAGAATTTGAAAAAGAATTATGCAAAGCAACAGGTGCAAAATATGCTGTTGCTGTTTCAAACGGTACTGCAGCCTTACATCTATCAGCATTGTGTTTGGATTTAAAAAAAGATGATGAAGTAATTGTTTCGCCTTTTACATTTGCAGCCAGTGCAAATTGTATTCTATATGCAAATGCTAAACCGATTTTTGCCGATATTGATTATAATACAATGCTTATTTCTTTATCGGAAACAGAAAATAAAATTACTGATAAAACAAAAGCCATAATTCCCGTAAATTACGGTGGGGAAGTTTGTGACTTAGATAATATTTTTAGAATTGCGAAAAAATACAATTTAGCTGTTATTCAAGATTGTGCACATAGTCTTGGAAGTATGTACAAAAACAAACATCAAGGAGTTTCGGACGGATTGCAAACTTGGTCTTTTCACCCGGTAAAAACTATTACAACCGGTGAGGGCGGTGCAATTACTTTAAATGATGAACACCTTTATAAACGATTGTTGAAACTTAGAACCCACGGTATAACGAGAGATACAAAGATTTATGAATTTGAAAATCAAGGTGATTGGTACTATGAAATGCAAGACCTCGGTTTTAATTATCGCTTAACAGATATTCAATGTGCTTTAGGTATTTCACAGCTTAAAAAGCTTGACAGATTTGCAAAACGGCGTGCTGAAATAACAGAAAACAAGTATTCGATAAATTGCGTAGAATGAATATCGGTGTTAATGTGCATTATATTCCCGTTTATTTACTACCTTATTATCAACATTTAGGATACGAAAAAGGATTATGTCCTAATGCCGAAAAATCTTATGAGAGGCTGATTTCGATACCGTTATACCCGTCTATGACGGATGAACAAGTAGAGTATGTAATAAAATGTGTAAAGACAGCACTAAAATAGCGTTTGTTATAGCTTACGGAAATCAATACGGTTTAGGACATTATGTCAGAATGAATACTCTGGCTGATGTTTTTGTTAAGTATAATTGTATTTGTGAGTTTATTACAGATATAAATACAGACTTGAGAAATTATGATATTGTTATTATTGATACATATTGGGTAACAGACGAATTTATCGCAAACACAAATAAATTTACTGTTTGTTATGATGATAATGCTCTGTATTGTTATTCTTGTAACGTATTGATAAATGCTAATTTCTATGCAGAAGAACTTAATTTAAGATTCGGAAAAGTAATCATTGATGAATTGCCACTTGATTACTCAATTCTTGATGAAATAGATTATCATTATCCTACTGAAAATGCGTATTTTGGTTATATGACAAGAGGGTGTGTTAATCATTGTGCATTTTGTG
>JAISIJ010000385.1 GCA_031262245.1 Oscillospiraceae bacterium
GTCAAGTTAATTATCTATATGAGAAAAGTAAATCCAATAATTCACGAATTAGAATTAAAATGTTTCATTATTTTATCAATATTTTTCTTGTCTGTGGTTAGAGAACCGAGAGCAGAGGGGACTTCGTTGTATAAGCCGTGGAAATCTGAACCGCCTGTAACTATGAGTTTGTATTTTTCAGCAATTTCTGTAAGTGTTAGTTGCTGTTCGGATTTTGCAGAATAATGGAAAGCCTCTACTCCGTCTATTTTCCCGTTTTCAGCCAACTCTATCAACAAATCAATATTATCATAGACAAAAGGATGTGCCATTATTGCCAGTCCTTTGGCGGAATGTATCAAATCCAAGACATACATTACATCGGGATATTCCCTTTCAACATAACAAGAGCCGGTTTTTCGATTGAATAATCGGTCATTTGTTGTACCGTTAAATTCCTTTGCATATCCATATTCAATCAAAGCGTGGAGGATATGCTGTTTAAAAATAGATTTTGAACTTGTTGAATATTTTGCAACACTTTCAGGAGTAATCGGGTAGAGTTGCATTACTTTTTTTAACATTTCATTTGCACATTGGCGGCGAACATCACAGCTTTTTCTGCAAACTTCTTCTAACCTATCAGGCTTTGCGGGTGCAAAACAAAGGATATGTACCTTGTTTTTGCGTGCAACGTCCCAAGCGGAAATTTCAATCCCGGGGATAACCCGAACACCGTAACGATGTCCCAAAACGCTCGCTCTTGAAAAGCTTGCAGTAGTGTCGTGGTCGGTAATGGAAATAATATCAACTCCTGTACGTTTTGCCTGTACGATAATATCTTCCATTCCCAACGAACCATCTGAAAATTTTGAATGAATGTGTAAATCTGCTTTCATAATTAATCTCCGTTAGGGTCGAGGTCAACCAAAGAGTTAATAATTTCCTGTATTGCCTCTATTCCCTCATTCTTCAATCCTGAAAACCAAAGCATTTGAAGTGCTGTTATATTTTTAAAATTATTGGTTATATAGTCATATGATTTTTGCTTTTCGGTTTTGTTGAGTTTATCTGATTTTGTAAATACAGCGTAAAAAGGGATATTTTTTTCTGCCAAATAATTTATCATAATTAAATCATCATTGTTGATTTTTTCCAAGTCGAAAATACGTCTGCTGTCAATCAATAAAAATACACATTGAACCAGTCTTTCTTTGGAAAAATATCCATCTAACAATTCAGATAAACGTCGCTGTTCGTCTTTAGATGCTTTTGCATAGCCATAACCCGGCAAATCCACAAAATCAATACGTTCACCTTTAGCAGTATTTGTCTGATAAAAATTGATAGTTGCAGTTTTTCCGGGAGTAGAACTTGTTCTTGCAAGATTTTTACGGTTAAAGACTTTGTTAATTAATGTAGATTTCCCCACATTTGACCTCCCGCAGAAAACAAATTCGCGATTTTCCGAGGGAGGCAGTTGAGAGTGTAAACCGTAAGCAGCCAAAAACTTTACATTATTATACTTTAATTCTGTCATTTTACACCGTTTTTCACTAAGGCAACGTCTAAAACATCTGAAATATTTTTTGCAAAAATAAACTCTAAATTCTCTTTTACAACATTCTCACATTCATAGAGGTCGCCCTTATTACCGTAAGGGATAATAACGGTTTTCATTTTTTCTTTATATGCCGCCATAGTTTTTTCACGCAACCCTCCTATTGGCAAAACTTTTCCGTGGAGTGTAATTTCACCTGTCATAGCAACGTCACCTCTGACAGGAATTCCCGACAAAGCAGACACAAGACTTGTAACCATTGTCACTCCGGCAGAGGGACCGTCTTTGGGAGTTGCTCCTTCGGGAGCGTGTATATGAATATCTTTTTTACGATTAAAATTATCTTCAATGCCGTATTTATCAGCAATACTTCTCACATAGCTAACGGCAATATTAGCACTTTCCTCCATAACTTTACCGAGAGAACCTGTAATTTTTATATTCCCTCTGCCATTATAAACCCCGACTTCAAGAGGTAAAAGCGTTCCTCCTACAGCAGTCCAAGCAAGACCGTTTGTCAAACCTACTTCATTTTTAAGACTTATTTCGTCCGGGAGATATTTCTTATTACCGAGGAAATCTTCAATGTTCTTTTTGTTGATTATAACTTTTTTTCTTTTGCCGTCAGGAAAATTCTCACTTGAAACAATCTCTTTTGCGGCTTTTCTGCAGAGTGATGCTAATTTTCTTTCAAGATTACGCACTCCCGCTTCACGAGTATAATTATCTATAATTGAATAAATCGCATCGTCTTTTACGGCAATATCTGATTTTTTTAAACCGTTTCTTGAAATTTGTTTTGATAACAGATGTTCTTTTGCAATATGAAATTTTTCCTCACGAGTATAGGAACGCAATTCAATTACTTCCATTCTGTCAAGAAGAGGTTTTGGAATTGTGTCAAGGCTGTTTGCGGTTGTTACAAACAGAACTTTACTTAAATCATAAGGTATTTCTATATAATGGTCACGGAAAGCCTTGTTTTGTTCGGGGTCGAGAGCTTCCAGTAAAGCGGCAGCGGGGTCGCCTCTGTGGTCGTTGCCTAATTTATCTATCTCGTCTAATAAAAGTAATGGATTGGAGGTTTTGGCAAGACGTACAGCATCCATAATTCGTCCCGGCATTGAAGCAACATAGGTTTTGCGATGTCCTCTTATTTCAGATTCATCTCTCACTCCGCCTAATGCAACCCTTGCATATTCACGTCCGCAAGCCTTTGCCAAGCTCTTGCCGATTGAAGTTTTACCTGTTCCGGGAGGTCCCACAAGACAGATTATCTGCCCTGTAATATCAGGTTTAAGCAAATGCACGGCAATAGTTTCCAGCACTCGCTCTTTTACTTTATCCATACCGTAATGGTCTTTACTCAGAATTTTTTCTGCTTTGTCAATATTATTATTGTTTTTTGAAAATACTCCCCAAGGCAATTCAAAGACAGTATCTAAATATGTTCTCAAAGTAGAAGAATCGGGATGATTAATAGGCATACGTTTTAAATCACGCAATTGTGAAAAAAGTTTGTCTTTGTAGTTTTGTTCAACAGGTAGGTTTTCGATTTTCATTCGGTAGACTTCAAACTCATTAAGAGTATTTTCTATATCTATGTCGATATCTTCGCCATAGCCTGTATAGGTAACATTACCTTCTGCGGAGGATGAAATTTGTCTTTTAATAACCTCTAATTTTGTTTTTAAGAAAATCTCCCTTTGACGTTCTTCAAGTTGCTGAATAGTTTCTTGATGTATGTGCATTTCTAACATACGGGTTTCCAATTCACTGAAAATGTATTTATAGAGTATATTAATTTTTTTGAATATATCTCTTTCTTCAAGTAAATTCTGCATATAATAAGGCTCAACCGGGATATTAAAAGCAATTAATTCAAAGAGTTTATATGGATTTTTTTGTCTTATAACACTTTTTTTATATTCCTCTGTAAGTTGCGGAAAGAAATTAGCAAAACTGTTAAAAGTGCTTTTAAGAGAGCGGACTTGTGCGGCTAAAATGGTTTTCTTAGAAAGGTCAACGGCTTCTTTCTGGGTATTTTTGTCGTCAGGTTCTATTATCTCAACTTCAACTGAGTTTTCCTCTGTTTTCAAGAGATTAGCAACGGAAACACCTTCAAACAATACTCTGATTTTCTCGTCTGAAAGTTTTATTATCTGTTTAATTAAGGAAACAGTTCCTGTTTTGCAAAAACTGTCTTCTTCGCTTTCGTCCTCATATTCTGAAAGCATAGTGATAAACACTTCTTCGCCGTTTTTAAATGAGTTGTTTATCTGTTTAATCAATGTTTCATTGACAATATCTATATAAGCGGACATATGTGGAAATATTACAAAATCTTTAACAGGTATTATACTTAAATGTTTTGTCATAATTTAATTACTCCTTTTTGTAAACATCTATTCTACCATATATTTTTTTGACTTGCAATAAAAAAACAAGAGGTTTTGAAAAAATATTTTGGTAAAAATACTATACAATAATGTTAAAAATGCTTGACAGTATGATTATTAAGTATTATAATACATACATAACATATATATAATATAAATTTATAAAAAAACGGAGGTATATATAATGGAAAATACAGTATTAAAAACAATAGCACAACGCCGCAGTATCCGCAGTTATAAGGAAATTTCGCTTACAACAGAGCAGATTGATATTCTTGTCAAAGCCGCTTTAGATGCTCCTACCGCAAGAAATGAGCAATCTTGGCATTTTTCAATTGTAACAAACAAAGACTTAATGAGCGAGATTAACGCAGAAACTTGCAAGATTATTGACAGAGAAATGGATATTTTCTACAATGCACCGCTTGCAATTTTTATTAGCGGGGATATTAATAACGAATATTCCGCTATTGATGCAGGTATTGCGGTTGAAAATATTGCAATTGCCGCAGAGAGTATCGGTTTGGGCAGCGTTATTTTAGGATTACCCGGAGCCGCTTTCAAAAGTGAAAAAGCAAGTGAATTTGAGAAAAAATTGAATTTCCCGGAAACACATAAATTCCAAATTGCTATTGCAGTAGGTGTTCCTGCCGCTTCAAAAGATGCTCACGAAGTATTACCTGACAGAATAAGTTATGTAAAATAATGCACTATTCCTTTTATAAAACAATTCTTTCACCGAAAAACGGATTTAATCTGTATCGAGGTTGTACACACGGTTGCATTTACTGTGACGCTCGCAGTAAATGCTACCAATTCAACCACGATTTTGAAGATATTGAAGTAAAACAGAGTGCCTCAGAGATTTTGGAAAAACAGTTGCGAAATAAGCGTAAAATCGGTATGCTTTCAACAGGTGCAATGTGCGACCCTTATATGTCTGTTGAAAAAGATTTACGTTTAACAAGACGTTGCCTTGAAGTTATTGAAAGATATGGCTTTGGGGTGTCTTTGTTGACAAAATCTAATCTTGTTTTAAGAGATTTGGATTTATTTAAGAGGATAAACGAACAGGCAAGATGTGTTGTTCAAATGACTCTAACAACTTATGACGAAGATTTATGCCGTATTATCGAACCTAACGTCAGTACTACATATGAACGTTTCAAGGCACTTGAAATAATGCGGGATAACGGTATAGAAACAGGAGTTTGGCTTTGCCCTGTTTTACCTTGGATTAATGATTTCTTTGAGAATATCAAAGGTCTTTTGGATTATTGCCTGAAAGCAAAAGTTAAATCCATTGTTTGGTTTGATTCCGGGCTGACTTTGCGAGAGGGTAACAGGGAGTATTTTTACGAGCAATTAGACAGACATTTCCCCGGTTTAAAACAGCGATATATCCAAACTTACGGTAATGCTTATATTCTCCCTACACCTAATGCAAGAGAGATAAACTCTTATGTTTTAGATTTTTGTTTAAAGCATAGGATTGTTTGCGGTGTGGAGAATGTGTTTAATTTCCTGTCTGTATTCCCTGAAAAAAATGAGCAATTAACGTTGTTTGATTGAATGATTTAAAATATGGTTAACTATGAAATAGTACGCTCTAAGCGTAAAACTTTAGCGTTGTATGTCTTAGGAGATAAGGTTGAGGTAAGAGCTCCGCTTAAATACCCTAAAAGTGACATAGAAAAATTTGTTTCTTCAAAAGAAGAATGGATATTAAAAAGACTTAATAAAAACGCTGAAAATATCGAAAAACGCAAAAACTTTATACTTGATTACGGCTCTGAAATTACATATCGGGGACGTGATTATCCTATTATTTCAAAAGAGGGTAATCGAGTAGGTTTTGATAATGCTTTTTACATACCGCCTAATCTTACGTCAGAACAGATTAAAACCGCTTGCGTTCAAATATACAGAATGTTGGCAAAGCGTGATTTAACTGTAAAAGTTTTGGAATACGGCAAACAAATGGGGGTTTCCGCTACGAGTGTTAAAATCAACGGAGCGACTACTCGTTGGGGCAGTTGCTCTTCAAAAAAATCCATTAATTTTTGTTGGAGATTGATAATGGCCCCTGACGAAGTTATTGATTATGTAGTTGTTCACGAACTGTCGCATATAAAAGAAATGAACCATTCCCCTGCTTTTTGGGCAATAGTAGGGGGCGTTTTCCCCGATTATAAACAGCGGCAAAAAAAGCTTAAAGATTTGCAAAAACGGCTGAACGGAGAGGATTGGGCGGAATGATTGAGATTTATAATGTTTTATTTGAAAGATACGGTGATATGAATTGGTGGCCTGCTAATACCCCTTATGAGGTTATTGTCGGAGCCGTACTTACACAAAACACCACTTGGAATAATGTAAAAAAAGCACTTGACAGATTAGGAGAGAATATCAACCCTAAGTTTATTTCTGAAGTTGATATAGAAGAATTATCTAATATTATTCGACCTGCGGGATTTTTCAATCAAAAAGCTATCTATCTCAAAGAAATTACAAGTTGGTTCGGAAAATATAATTTTGATATTCCTACAGTATGTAAAGTCCCGTTGAAAGACTTGCGAAAAGAATTGCTTGCCGTAAAAGGTGTTGGACGTGAAACGGCAGATTCTATTTTGTTATATGCCTGTGATTTACCTACTTTTGTTGTTGATGCCTATACAAAACGGTTGTGTCAGAGAATACCGATTGAGGTGGGAATGGATTATGAGGAAATAAAGGCTTATTTTGAGAATAATATTCCAAAAGATGTTTTGCTTTATAATAATTTTCACGCACTTATTGTAAACAATGCTAAGGAACATTGCCGTAAAAAACCTCTTTGTGAGGATTGTCCGCTTTTTGATATGTGTAAAAAGACATCTATTAACTTTTAAACTTGTAAGAGTGTTTAAGTCTAGAGGTAGGAACATATAGAATTATATAAAGGAAAAACAGCCGACAATGTTGGCTGTTTTTTAGCTAAAATCTTTTTTTCTCTATTTTTCTTTTTATTTGTGCAACTATAATAAATATCGTTTGCAAAATAATTTGTGAAATAATAACACCAAGAATTATTACTGCAGCTATTCCTTCACCATCAATAGCTGTTCCGAATATATCTACAGCAGGGTCAAAATCCACTTTTTCATTTGCAGTAATAAGAAGTGCAAAATAAAGAATAATATTTGGAATAATAAAGTGATATATTCTCAGTTTTTTTAAAAAAATCAAAAATCCGTGCAACAAAAAACTTATGATTAATGAAATAATTAAAATTGGAAAAACACCTGAAATATCATAAATGTCTACTTTAAAAATTTTGTAATAAATAATGAAAATAAGATAAATAAATGCGTTACATAAAAAAGGGTATAATTTTTTCAATAAAAAGCTTTTCATACAAAATTTTAACTCCCGATTATAGTAGCAATCAAATAATAACTTTCCGTATAATGTGGGTGTAACATACCACCAAAATTGGCAATTGAATGTTAGCTTTTATCAAATCCTGTTTATTAGACAAGTCAAACCCAGTATTATTAAATCGACTTAAAATTCTGTGTTACGGTAAAGGTTTCTGCGTTTTTAATTTCAATATATCCGCTGTCGGGGTGGTTGATGTTGGGACAGTCAATCATTCCCGTCATAGGTTCGGGGCAGAAATAGCCGTTAGTGCCGTTATCATTCCAGAAAATCCAGAATTTATACATATCCCCTACAGTATATTTTATGCCTTTACCGCTTTTACGGTCTTTTAAAACAACCGCTATCTCACCTGCGGCATTTTTTTCGGCATAGTACATATCATTATTGATATTATGCAAAGTGGGTTTCATTGTGCCGTTTACATATTGTTTGTCATATTCGTCCAATTCTATAAACTCTAAAGACGGTAAATTTCTCTCGTCAAGCAAACATTTCTTGCCGATATTGGCAGAGATTGTTTGGTCATCTTCACTTGAATTATCTACAAAAGGAGAATTCATTGCGGTATGCGTTGCCATTGAAATAGGCATAGCTTTATCGGAATTATTTGTAAACGTTACTGAATAATCCAAACCGTTTTGTGAGAGTTTAAAAGTATATTCAGCGGTAAAAGCTATTGGAAAACAGCCGAACATCTCGTCATTTTCGTCAAAAATATAGCTTGTTTTAACAAAAGCTTCGTTCTCCGCCGCCCCGTGTGCGACAAGTTTATGCACTCTCTTATGAAGAAATCCGTGGAGGTGAGTGTTCTCGGGAGGAGGGATATTAACAGGTAAATTATATTCACCGTCACTTGTTTTTACGATACCGTCACGGAAACGATTGGGAAGATAGAGTGTGGGTAAGCCCCATACTTCGGCAGATTGTCGGATATTTTCAGCGGGTTGGTCTTTGTATCTGAAAAATTCAATTCCTTTGTCATTATCATAAAGACGTATACAATTACTTCCTAATTCATAAGCAATTATTGCGGTATATCCTGCCGCCTGCATTTCAACTGCATTTGTGCCGTTCCAGTTTATTAATTTTGTCTTAGCCATATTTTTACTCTCCTGTGATTTTAAATATGACTGATTATACAATGTTTCTCTGTATTAAGCAAGTATTTTTGACATAAACTTTTCCGTTGACAGGTTGTTAGGTCGGTTATAACGATTTATTCCGTATAAACAGTCGCTGTCACGGGTAATGTAATTCGGTTTTTCATAACAAGTCAACGTAACTCTGAAACCCATTTCTTTCAAGACAGGTATGCTCTCGTCAGAGATATATCCGAAAGGATAGGCAAAAGTTGTTGGTTTGAGCGAACATTTTTCATACAGAACATTCTGTAATTTCCCTATATCCGAAAACAATAATTTCCTGTATTCGCTTTCTGTTTCATAGCTGAACTTTGAACAGCCTCTTCTCTCGTTGTTGCTATGCAGATTATAAGTGTGATTACCTATCTCAATACGCCCTGTTTTAGACAATGCGGTAATATCTTCCCAAGTGAGATAGGAATATTTTTCAATATGTTCTTCTCCGTTTTCCGAGAAAAATTCGCTGTATTCACCAACAATATTTATATTAGCACACATATCATATTTTTCTAAAATAGGAAAAAGATAACTTATATTATTATAATTACCGTCGTCAAGTGTAATCATTACAGGCTTTTTCGGCAACGGAACATTATAATCAACAAAATTAACCAAATCAACGGGTAAAACTGTTTCATATCCGTTTTCTTTTAGATATTTCAAATCATTCTCAATAGTTTCCGGAGTTACAATAAATTCCGTTGATTGAGAAGTATCCGGCAAAATGCTGTGATACATAATTACAGGCAAAAAAACTTTCTCGCTATCCTCCGCTTGTGAATTAAAAATCCCTGCAACTCCCTCATTTTTTCCGCCGAAATTAGAGTGTATTATCAGCATTATCAAAAAGAACGCCACAATATCACAACTCAATAAAACCAAAAACCTTTTAAAATTATAACATTTATACATAATATCACCTGCTTGTTTTATATTATGTTATTTTAGTATATTTTAGTACAACCGCTATTAACTTCTTCATAAAAAAATGTTAATTTTTACACTAAAAATGATATTAAAATTAGTCTGTAAGCAAATAAAAAAAGAAAAATATAGGGAATTTTGTTGACAATTGAAATTAAGAGTGATATACTGGATAAAATGGCTTTGTTATTCATTTGTTAAAAGATAAGGTGTGAAAAATATGACTACTAAACCTGGGGCAATTGTCTATTTTGTTATAACAATATTGGCAGCAATAGTAACTATTATCGGAATAGACATCTTTGACATTTTTGAAACAAAACCTATTCAAGATTCTCGCTGGTCAGGTTCATATGATAGCAACGGAGAACTTTCAGGTTACGGAACTTATAAATATAATGATGGGGCTGTATACACCGGGTATGCTGAAAATGGACTTTGGGAAGGACAAGGAACATTAACGTATGCTAATGGTAATGAATATGTCGGTGAATTTAAAAACGATAAAAGAACCGGACAAAGAACATTTACTTTTGCAAATGGAAATTGGTTTGAAGCAGAATGGGTTAACGACAAATTCGAAGGAGAAGTGACAATGCACAGACCCGATGGAACAACCTTTACCTCAACGGTTTATAATATATCCAATTAATTTAAAAATTTTCGCACTTGAAAAAACGATTTCTCTTACAAACCGCTATAAATTTCTTCATAAAAAAATTGACAAAGGTGATTTTTGTGATATAATAATAAGAAATGTTATACAAAGGGAGGTAAATAATATGAAAATTTTGAGAAAGTATATTGCATTTATTATTTGTTTGGTTTTATCCACAATTTTTATGGGTTGTGAAAAAGAGGAAACAAGCATTAAAAATCCAAGCTCACCAATTGTAGATAATAAAACTGTCAGTACCGAAATTATTACGAGTTTAACTGAAACAACTGTTGTTTCTCAAACCACTTTTGAGGAAACGCAACAAAGTGAAGTTGATTTTTCGCAGATGTCCGAGGATGAATTGAATAAAATCTGTGAAAAAGCGGAAATTACTGTTGAATCTTTTTTCAGAAAAAGTTTAAATGATACAGAATATGACAACGAAAATGTCTTACCTGTTGCCTCTTCTTTCAGTAATTATATGAATGAAAAGGCTAAAAGCCAAAAATCAGACGGTAAATATATCTCCGGCGATTATTCTGTAAAAGAATATCGTATTGTCGGGAATTATTTGGTTGTTTATATTGATGTTGATGTCAGTTTCAGATACCCCGGAGTTTCCGACGATTCGGGTTTTGGCGAGAGAAATCAACTTTTGATAGATAATAAATTACAAATTGTTGATTGGTATGGTAATTCTTCTTTTGATATGGAGAAAAGAGGATTTGATATGGATTTAGCAAATCAAACTCAATTTATGCTTAATTTACAATCCTCTGAAAATGAATTTTCTTCCGATATTGTGAAGTTTTTATCAAAAGAAGACGCTTTTGAGGGTATAGAACCTCTGATTTTCGGTTCTGACAATTGGACTTTAACTGCTTATGACGACTATTTGTTTATAACACATTCATTTTATCCTTATCTTTTGCGTTACAATATAAATGAAAATAAAATTGACACATATATGTATTTGACAAAAGATTTTGTTTTAGACATCTGTCAAGACGGCGAAAAAGCAGTTGCTTATATAAAAAATAATCCTTTAAATTCCACTGACGATAAAAACAAAGTGTTTATTGATTTTGAAAATCAGAAATTATCTTTAACGACTGAAGAAACATATGATATTTCTTCAGCTGTTTTGGATGATACACCGCAAGAAAAAGAATTAGAGTGTCTTACTCCTTATTACAACTTAGCTCTTGTGATTACAAATATTGATGAAAATCGTATCGGTGTTTTAGTCCCGAATATTGAAAAATCATTTGAAT
>JAISIJ010000440.1 GCA_031262245.1 Oscillospiraceae bacterium
CAAGTGAAAAGAAAGCTCAATTTGAAAAACTAAAGCAAGAGCATAATAACTTTAATATAGAGCTTTTAAATATGGGCGAACAATTCAAAGAGTTTAGGGATCCCAGATTTTCAGAAGTATGTTTTTATATGTTCAAAATTTTTAGTCTTTTGCCACAAGGTTTAGATAAATGCATATATTTGGATTGCGATACGCTTATTTTAAAGGATTTGAAAGAGCTATATGACTTTGATTTAGGTGATAACTATGTTGCAGGGGTTCCTGATATTATAAGACTTGGAAAATTTTATGGCGCACCGGACCCTGAGAGATATACCTTCGAGGTTCAAACGCTGGATCATTATGTTAACTCCGGAGTTCTTCTTTGGAACTTAGATAAGTGCCGTAAAGACAATATAGAAGAGCGATTAATATCTTTTTTGACAGAAAAATGGAATGGCCATTTTCATGATCAATGCGTTATAAATGCGGTTTGTTATCCCAAAATTATAGATTTGCCATTTAAGTTTAATGCGCAAACTTATTTTTTTGGCCTAGATGCAGAGTACGGCAAAGGATTGAGTGATACTTCTTGTTTCAGCAAAGAGGATTGGGATGAAGGTAGAAGTGACCCGACCGTTGTGCATTTTTGTGAGTTTAAACCATGGCGGAAACCTCAGATATATGCAAAAGAGTGGTGGCAAACTGCTAAAAGAAGCCCTTTTTTGCAGGAAATTCTACGAAAATATCTATACAAACTGCCAAGTGATTATGACCAAAGGCTGGTTAGAGGTTTTTTAACGGACGATAAGTCTACCACAATGACTACAGAAACTGCTCCATTAGTTAGCGTAATTATCCCGGTTTATAATGTAGAAAACTATTTAGAAAGATGTCTGCGAAGCGTTTTGGGTCAGACTTTGAAAAATATTGAGATAATCTGTATAAATGACAAATCTACAGATAATTCATTGAGGATTTTGAAAGAATTCGAGAGAGAAGATAAACGGATAAAAGTCATTGATAGAAAAATTAACGGAGGAGCTTCTTTGGCAAGGAATGATGGACTTGCCGTTGCAAGAGGTGAGTATATCGGGTTTGTTGATTCAGATGATTGGATTGACCCTAAAACCTATGAGATTGCTTATCGAAATGCTAAAAAGTTTGATGTTGAAGTTGTAATGTGGGGCGCATGGTGTGATGAACGGCCGACTTCTGAGCACTACAGTGGACCTAAAGCTGATGCAGTTTATAATAACATAATGGGGCTAGCACTCTTCTTTCCTCCAGCAGGCAGTTCAATGGTGTGGGATAAGCTTTATAAACGAGATTTACTTGAAAAAACTGGTGTTAAATTTGACCCTTATCTTCCATGCACTCAAGATACTTTGTTTAATTTTACGTTATGCCCACATGTCACTAAATTTTTGACACTCAGAAACCCACTTTATCATTACAAGAGGAAAATGGGAGGTTTAGTCAAAAGTATGGAACAAGCAACTATATTATCCGAAATTAAGGCGGTGTGCATATCACTTACTTCGAATTGGCCTGCACGAGTTCCTCCTGAATTAGCACAAATTCTATGTGATGGTGCGATAGGATGGCTACTGAACCACTCTAAATGGGCTGGTGCTTTTGCTGATTGCGATACGCATGAACGAGAAGAAATAGTAAAACAAGGGACACAACGATTAAAAGATTGGTTTGCTCAGCAAGTAATGCAAGAGGATTTTGCACCAGTATGCGTAGTTTTACCGTTCCACAATGCTGAATCTTGGTTAGAGACTAATTCGGGTGTTTTCTTTAAATTTTTATCAGAAACTCCTAAAAATGTTGAAGTGCTCCTTATTAACAACGGTTCCATAGACGATACTGACAAAGAATTGATATCTTTGTGGGGGCATGCAGAAAGTGAACGTATACATTTTGTGAATTTAAACACACATATAAGTTCCCTAAGAAGATTAAAAACAATGAGTTCACAACACGCAAGAGATTCATTAATTGTATTTGTAGATGCAAAGCAGGGAGCACTGGAATGTTTTTGTAACGCAACGGGTGAGAGGAATTTGCCACTTACTTCTCTATCTTGTGCGATCCAGGAACCTATTAGAGAACTGATTATATCTATGTTAAAAATTACGAAAAAAAGTGAAAAACTGTCACTTACACAAAAAGCAAAATCCAAATTAGAAGAAATTAACCAATGGGATGGGGATGCTTTTTGATGCAAGATATAAAGGAGAATAGAAATGTTTAAGAATAAATTGAAAATTTTGGTTACTATAAGCATTTTGATTAATTCATTTTGTTCCGTATCTGTTAATGCGGCAAACCCAGAATACAAAAAATATGAATTATGCGAATGTAATCCAGGTGGCCAATATCTTAACTGGGCTCATAGGCTAGCTATGTTTCAGGATGAGATTTTAGAAGCTTACAGGATCTATGATGGAAAAAGAGTTTTAGTGTTGAGTAACGATGACAAGTTTTTACTTACTTTTCAAAAACTTAAACCCGATTACTGTTTTATAAATAGTGACTCTTTGAAATCTGTAAATTTTAGCACCTTTGATTGCATTATAGATACGGTTTACCATCCTCAATATTTTCAAATTATTTACGGAAACGCTAAGGTTATACCTTTTATGGACACATATAAATTGATACTTTATAGTAGAACTTTAGATTTTTTGCAGCAGAATAACATACAGTACTATTTTTTTGAAGTGCCGATGAAAAATAAAATTCAAAACCTGGACGAGTTTGAACTAGATTTATTAAGCGATAAATATACTGATTTTTACAGATCTTTAGTTTGTGATAAAGTAAAATTTAAAGAAGTTTTAGACCTTCTGTATAGTGACAATCCAGAATCTCGCGAACGCATGGAAAAAGGCCGCCACGATTATGCCCCGCTCATAAGCAACGGAAGATATAAACTGCCGGCAGATGAAGCATGTAAATATTATAATTCTAGTAATGGGATAAGATTGACCACCGATACTCCAGATATGGCCAGAAACAAAATCCACATTTTGGGCACATGCCTGGTGAGAAGCGGTTATACGATAGATAGGTATACTGTGAGCAGTTTTTTGCAAAGGGAATATATTAACAACAGGATCTCTCAACCATATAAAACCCTCAATTATGGCGGATCACATACGGATTTAATGAACGACTTTGAAAGAATTTTAGATACGACATATAGGCCTGGCGATATAGTGATAAACATAAATTTTACAAGCTGTTCTATTTTAAGAGCATTATTTGAAGCTAGAGGTATAAAACCTATCGAACTTTCCCATTTATTCAGCAGACCACACAATAATGGATATACCATGCTCAACATGGCAGCTCATTTAAGTCATAATGGTAACCGAATAGTTGCTGATTTTATTTATAAAATTATAGAACCAGATTTGAAGAAAGCCTACCACGAAGACCGTGATGTTAAATACACTTTTGAAAATGCAAATAACTATGTGGATATTTTTATCAGGGAAAATCCAGATTTCCAACAGTATCTAGAT
>JAISIJ010000444.1 GCA_031262245.1 Oscillospiraceae bacterium
CGGTTCAGTGCTTTTCCGATAATAATTGGAATTTGCGCGGAATGGTTTATTCCGGTGATTTTATAAAATATTGCTTTAAACCAATTAACATATTTTTTTATTTTATATCAGAAATATTTGATGTGAAAGGAATAGGACAGTTAATCTTCGGTATTGCTACACTGACTTACGCATGGATGCAACTTGAACTGAGTTTTTCATTAATAGTGTTTATAAAATTGCTTGTAGGTTTATTTGCTGCCAGTTTGTTTATGATTGCAATTATGAATTTTGCGGCTTCTTTTTGCTTTTACATGATAAATGCAGGGTTTGTAATGATTCTTTTCAATAAATTTAAAGATTATGCACGTTATCCGATTACGATTTTCAACGGCATATTTCGGGTAATTTTTACATTTATAATTCCTATCGCTTTTATGGCATATTATCCAAGTCTTGAGTTCATCCCGGACAAAGAACCTGTATTTTTAACTTACTTCACACCTCTATAGGGTATGATCTTTTTTTATTTAAGTTATAAATTTTGGATGCATGGTGCAAAGAAATATACTGGAACTGGGTCGTAATATATATAATAATATATATTAAATACTGTAATCTCCAAACCTTCCCGTACACCATTAATCTGAACCGTCTTTCCCCCACGGAATTTTGCAGTTTCCTCGTTTTTCACCCATGGAAAGTTTTCGGGTATAGATCTATGAAATTAGTAGGAATTAGTAGCGTTCCACGGTAGAAGGTTTTTGATGTTAGCAGGAACAGATGATCAGAATTGCAGCGGTAACGAGGAAAAAATAGAGATAGATTTCACCGTGTTCAGCCTGTTTTCGGTTACATAAATAACAAGCGAGTTAAATGCCGCAGAGGTATTTGCACCACGAAAGCGATCAGAGGAAAGCCATTTCTTGCACGACGATCTAAATGGTGTGAATTGCCATATAGTAGAATTGTAAACCTTTCAAATTTGCCTCGTAAACATTTTAATTTTGCCTTCTGCTGTGTGCAAAATTACTTTGCTGTGTGCATTTCCCTTTTCCGACAACTGTATTATGATCTATAAAATTAATGCATCCGAAAATTAAAATGTTAATACATCGGTCTTTATAAAATGAAAATCGGCTTGAAACCCCAGTGCTACAGGGATTTCAAGCCGCTTTTTTATTTGAACACCTAAAATTTATTTGTATCAAATTCGGTGTCTTTATTTCGATATAAATCATTTTCACATGATTGTAATAACTCGTCTGCAAAACTTTCAAAACCTCTAAATTGTCGCCCTCAATGTAAAGATTTTTTGTGTTTGACCAATCGACAGAATCCCCCTCACAAGGGCGTAAAGTGGCAGCGGAACGCTTTCCGGCAAGCTGAATTGCCTCGCCTTTTCCATTCCATTCAAATTTATATTTTTCAAAATCATTCGTGATATATTCACCGCAAAGGTTCAAAAGCATATCAATATCAAGTTTGTTTTCTACGAAACATTGCGGAAAAACTGCCTTTAATTTGTCACGGTCTGCCTGTTCAACGTCCATCGAAAGGCTGTCTAATTTTTCGTTATCCATTGGGTTCTCCTATTTATTCGGCATTTTGTTACATTCGTCAAGATATTTATGTGCTAAAGAAATAACGGTTAAAATATCAAGAGCCTTTACTTCATCTGTTTTCCAATTAATCTTTGGTGTATGAGCTGCCGGATTTCGTACAAGATGAAATATTGCTTGTAGTAGTTCACTAAGTCCATTATGTTCACTCTTTTCGCTTTGTGTTGTTAATGTATTCATAAATAAATATGGGTCATTTGTGGCAAATGCTTTTTGAAACAAGCCATTTCCGTCTTCGGTTAGACCTGTGATTTCACGAACTCTTTGAGCTAATCCTTTTGATGCCTCAAAAACTGCATCATAATAATCCTCTCGTAAATAATCCTTGATACAGTATTTCGTAACTTCGGAATGTATAGCACGCTGATGCAATTTTTGTTGTAAAGAGTTTACTCTTTTATCAACTTCGTCTAAAGTTTCAGCACGTTGTTCTTTTTTAATTTTCCCGTTATTTTGTATTTTCAGTCCATTAAGCAATAATATCTTGTTAGTTTCTTCAAGTAAATATTTATATTGGTCACGTTTCGTTATATCTGTATAATTTACCGGATTTAATGCGTTTTCAATAAAAGCATAGATACGTTCCATTGTTCTGTTTGTATTAAGTTCGTTAATAAAACAATTATATAACCAGTCACGTTTATTTAAACCGAAGTTATAAGAATATCCATTATTGATATTTCTATTTCCGTCATCTACCTGAAAAATCCCGCATTGCCCCAACTTAACACTAAGTTCTTTTTTTGTGAGACCTTTACTTGTTTCGGCAATAACCCCACAAAGCGTTGTTAATGTTTCTTGTGAAAGAATTGGAAAATTAGAGTATTGATTCATATTTTACCCCCCTTTTATTTTAATCATAAAATATCGTTTAATTTGGTATCGCCCGAACGCTGAAAAGCAGTGTCGCAAAATTTTGAAATTGCCCACGGTGAGGAGGATAATTCCTTGTTCATCATCAGCGAAAGTTCCCATTTTTCCATTTTCGGAAAGGCTGTTTTTTCGGATTTTTCAAG
>JAISIJ010000469.1 GCA_031262245.1 Oscillospiraceae bacterium
CATTTGCCTTGATTTGTATGAGTTTTATAATTATTTGTAAAACAAAAGACAAATAATATTTATTATGGTGTTTATATGAAAATATAACAAAAATATATGTGAATTAAAAAAGAAAAAAATATATAATTTACTTTTAAAAAAATACTTGACAAAAAGATTTTTTTATGTATAATAGTAACAAGTTGACTGTATGTTTGCGTAATATTTACAGATATTATGAGGAAAGTCCGTGCATTACAGAGCAAGGTAGCCGCTAACGGCGGCCGAGGGCGACCTTAGGGAAAGTGCAACAGAAATATACCGGCTGGTGGGTGAGGGTTCTTTTAGGAGGATTTTCGATGGCTAAGGGAATGTTTGGGATGAATTTTCTTTTCAAAGATTTTCTGTGTCTTAAATCTCAACAGCTAAGGGTGAAAAGGTGCGGTAAGAGCGTACCTCTGATTTGCGTAAGCAAGTCAGGCTGTAAACCCTGCCTAATGCAAGTTTGATGTGGGTGTCGGTGATAATTATTTGAGTTATCTTTATGTGAGGAGTTCTCCCTTACACCGAACGTTTGCTCGACGTACCCCGAAAAAACGCTTGACAGCGAAGGCAACTTCGTAAGTTTTTAACTTGACGGAAACTTTTGTTACCGTTTGCAGATAAATAAACATACTCGACAGAACACGGCTTATAGGTCAACTTATTTTTTATTCAATGCTAACATAGTACTGTTTCCGATTTCGGCGGTATACAGTTCATTTTGCGTATGCAGAATTGAAACTGTACATATAACAATTTATAAGGTGTAATAAAAATGAGATTAATAACACGCTCGGATTTTGACGGTCTTGCTTGTGCTGTTTTTCTGAAAAAAGCAGGGATTATTGACAGTTATAAATTTGCTCACCCCAAGGATATCCAAGATTCTTTAGTTGAAGTTACGGAAAACGACTGTCTTGCTAATGTACCCTATGTTAAAGGTTGCGGTCTTTGGTTTGACCACCACACTTCCGAAGCCGAAAGACTTCCCGATAATAAGGATTATGCCGGGAGAAGTCATCCTGCTCCTTCAGCTGCTCACATTATATATGATTATTACGGTGGGGCAGAAAAATTCCCCGGATTTGAGGAAATGCTCAAAGGTGTTGATAAGGTTGACAGTGCCAATCTTACCATTGAGGAAATACTTAATCCTACCGACTGGGTTCTGTTGGGTTTTGTTATGGACCCTCGTACAGGGTTGGGGCGTTTCAGAAATTTTACCATAAGCAATTATCAGCTTATGGAAAAAATGATAGACTGGTGTTCCACTTTGCCCATTAAGGAAATATTGGAATTGCCTGATGTCAAAGAACGCTTGGAAGTTTATTTTAAACAAACAGAGCTTTTTATTGATATGGTTAATAATTATTCCCGTGTATATGAAGAAATTGTTGTTACTGATTTGCGTGGAATAAGTACTATATATTCGGGTAACAGATTTTTGATTTATTCTCTTTTCCCTCAATGCAACCTTAACATTTGGATTATTTCCGGTCGTGGTGGTATGGGCTGTTCTTGTGCAATCGGACATAGTATTATAAATAAAAATTCGCCTGTTGATGTCGGTAAAATTTGTCTTAAATACGGCGGCGGCGGACATTTCAGAGTTGGTACCTGTCAATTCCCTGATGAAAATATGAACAGAAAAGTTAAAGAAGTTATAAAAGAATTAAGAGAATTAAACAAAGTTGAAATAACGCAAAACTAATAATGAGGTGTAATAATGGGATTATTCAGTAAAAAAAATTCAGGTAAATATTTCAGTAATGATGTGGAACCCTCCTGTTCCTATTGTGAAAACGGCAAACGTTCAAATGACGGTATGAAAATTATGTGTTCAAAAAAAGGTCCTGTTGAATTGACCTTCTCTTGCAACGCTTTCAAATACTCCCCTCTCAAAAGAGTGCCTGTAAAACAATTACACATTGTAGGTAACTTTGATATGACAGGGACTTCTTCCGGTTTACCCGAAGACGATGAACCTTTAAAAAATTAAAAAATAATGTATAAAAAAAGCACCCGAATAGGGTGCTTTTTTTATACACAGTCAAACCAAAGCCTGAAAAGTGCCAACTACCACAAGTGGTAGGGAACTTCGAGAGCCGACCCTCACAGGAATTATTAGAAAAGTGAAAAAGCTAACTTCGATAGTTGCCTATTCTAAAGCAAGTAGAAAAGAGGAAAAACCCATTTGGGTGTAAAAATCTTTAACCATAGCATTTTTTGCTGTGGGGTAATAGTAACCTTTGAGGGTTTTTATGCCTTTTTCTTTTGCGGTTTTTATGAGTGCGTCAAGCATTGCATTTTCCATATTTCGTTTTAATACCCTGCAAGACATTAACCAAAGACGTATATGCAATGTTGTTCCGTCAATTTCTCCTATGATAACGCTGACCACACCATTATCCCCGAATTTGTCTTTTAACTTTCCGTATAATGTTATATATTTCTCGTCATTTGCATATTTTTCAATCTCTTCTTGTGTGCAACGTAAAGTTGTGAGATTAAATTGATTAGATTTATTTGTAAGCTGTGCTATGCGAGAGTAATACATTGGGATAAAGGGGGCAATTTCCGTAACCATTTCAAGTGAACGCAAATATTCATTATAATCTGTAAATTGCGTTTGGAGTTTGCTCCTTGCGGCATTGTCTTTGTATTGCTCAACACGGTTTCTGTCGTCATCAGTTAATGATGTTACCTCAAAAAATCCCTCACGGTCGATTGTTTGGATATAATGTTCGGGTGTGGTAATTTCGGGTGTGGGGACATTGGGCAAAACCTGTTTTATAATTTCTCTTTCAGCAGGGTTATCGTCAACAAAAACAAAACTCTCCGGCAGTAATGATAATTCGTGGGCGATTGCCTGAAGATTTTCAGATTTCGGTTCCCAATTTGCTTTAATCATAATAAAATCATCGGGAGTTAAAAGACTGTCGGGGCGGTTAAGTCCCGAAAGTGCATTTTCAGTTTCATTTTTTGATACTACATTTAATATAACGCCTAATTGTTTATGAGCTTTGATATAGGATTGGAATTCACTGTAAGTTTGCCCTAAAGATGTTTCCTGTCCCATTTCAAGATTTTCCGCACCGTCGTCGCCGACTATTCCACCCCAGAGGGTATTATCTAAATCCAAAGCAAAGGCTTTTTTATTTTTACCGTAAATAGATTTGATAATATTTGAAATACTTTTTGCAAATGCAGGGATAGCTTCATTGCAGAGAGCATATTTATACATATGCCAATAAAAGGGGTCACTCCATTTCGAGATACCGAAATCAGCTTGAAGATAATTAATGTCGTTAATATAAAAACCTTTGTGCTTTTGGGCATATTCTGCAAATTTCAGATTCAGTTTTGTAAGAAAATTAATATGACCGCTGATAAATGAACATTCCGCATTACCCATTAGACGGTAAAAAGGTTGTTCAAAATTATTTTGTATAATCGGACAATTATATTTCTCTGAAAGTTTTTCCCACATTACCGTAAACTTTTCAAATTCATCATTAAGCAAATTTTTGACTGTTTCTGCTGTATCCGACGGTTGAGGGTATTGGGAAATATTGCGGTTTGAAGTATGAATAAAAATAATATCGGGATTGAAATTTTCCAATTCGCTATTGCCGAAAACAGCGTCATTCCAATATTGTGCATATTCACTCTCGTAAAATTCACATTTTATACCGTTTGAAAGGAGATAAAGGTCTAACATTTTTATGATATTATCAGTAGTTGAACCGCCTAATACTGCAATTTTTTTATCCAGCCAAGCAGTTTCTTCAGCTAAAAATTCACGTTTAAGAGATTTATATTTTCTGAATAAAGCTTCAGAGGAATATTCACTTAGTTTTTTCATTTTTTCACCTTAAAAGTATCAAGCAACTCAATTTGAATTGCTTGATATTATTATATTTACAGAATTTCTTTAACACTTTTTGCAAGACCTGCAAGTGAGTGAATTTCAGAAGGGATAATGATTTTAGTTGCTTGACCGTGAGCGGCTTCGGTAAATGCGTCAAGGGATTTTAAGGCAATAACCTGTTCGCTGGGTTGAGATTTATTCAACATCACGATACCGTCTGCAATAGCCTGTTGAACAAGTAAGATAGATTGTGATTCACCCTCTGCCTCAAGACGTTTTTGTTCTCTGATAGCTTCGGCGTTCAAGATAACGGTTTGTTTTTCACCCTCTGCACGGAGGATTTTACTCTCTTTTTCACCCTCTGCAATAAGGATAGCAGATTTTTTCTCACCCTCTGCCTGTAAGATTTTCTCTCTTCTTTCTCTTTCCGCTTTCATCTGTTTTTCCATAGCATCTTGAATTTCACGAGGAGGAAGAATATTTTTCAGCTCAACACGCAAAACTTTGATACCCCAACGGTCTGTGGCGTGGTCGAGAGTTGCAGTAATTGTTGTGTTGATAACATCACGAGAAGTTAAAGTTTGGTCGAGTTCGAGGTCACCGACAATATTACGCAGAGTTGTTGAAGTGAGGTTTTCGATAGCTGCAAGAGGTCTTTCAACACCGTAAGCATAGAGTTTTGCATCGGTGATTTGGAAGAACACAACAGTATCTATTTGCATAGTAACATTATCTTTTGTAATAACAGGTTGAGGTTTAAAGTCTGCAACTTGTTCTTTAACGGAAACTTTTTTTGCAATTCGGCAGATAAAGGGGATGAGGAAATGAATACCTGTATCCCAAACTTTATCAAAAGCACCGAGTTTTTCAATAACATACATTTGCGATTGAGGTACGATTCTGATACAACTGATAATAAATATCAGTATAATCACTACAATCATCAGTGTAATAAATTCCATAATTTTTCCTTTCAATTATGTTACATATTTATGTAACAGATTAAGCGACAGGTTTTACTGTAAGCGTTGAACCTTTTACAGATACAATGCTGACAATTGTATCTGCCGGAATGTTGTTGCCGTTTTCGGAAACAGCACACCAGTCAATATCGTCCATTTTAACTCTGCCTAAACCGCGAACGTTATCAACATTTTCTGTAACAAGGGCATTTTTACCGATAAAAAGGTCATTGCCCGTGACATTTTTTTGCGGTTGAAAAGGCTTTTTCTTGAAAACAACGAAAGTCAGAACAAGAGCTAAAGTACTGACAAATACGAAAGTTCCCAATTGTGCAATAAAATCGCCGAAGAAAGACGCAATATATGCTGCCAAAGCCCCTACTGCAAACCAAACGCTGATTAATGCGGCTGTATTAAACTCAACGATTAAAGCCATTATGAGTATTACGCCCCAAAATATTAAAGCTTGCATTTTTTTCACCCTTTCTTTAATTATACGACTTATTAAAACAATTATAACATATTTTAAAGTAAAAAACAATTACATTTCGGTTACATTTTCTTATTTCCAACAAATTTTGCATTATCTTAACGTATCTCGTACATACTGAGGTAAAGCAAAAGCACCTAAATGCAACGTTGTATTGTAATATTTCGTTTTGATATTAAGATTTTCCCATTTTCCGAATTGCAAATCACGGCGAGGGTCGAAAACTTTTGAGGCAAAACCGAAAAGCCAATGCCCCGAGGGATATGTTGGGATATGTGATTGGTAGCAAAGTGAATAGGGGAAAAATTCTTTTATTTTTGAATGTGCTTTTTTCATAGCGTTAGCATATTCGGAATAAAACACACTTTCGTGTTGATTGACAAATATTCCGTTATCCGAAAGTGCTTTACAGCAATTACCGTAAAATTCTTTTGTGAAAAGTCCTTCTCCGGGACCGAAAGGGTCGGTGCTGTCAACGATAATCAAATCGAATTTTTCTGTTGTTTGGCGAACGAATTTCAGTCCGTCCTCAAATTTAAGACTGACACGTTTGTCTGATAATTCACTTGCAACAGCAGGAATATATTCCCTGCAAAGGTCAACAACAAGTTTATCTATTTCAACTAACGTGATTTTTTCAATAGTATCATATTTCACGAGTTGTTTAACCGTTCCGCCGTCACCGCCGCCGATTACAAGCACATTTTTTATATCGGGATTAACTGCCATAGGAACGTGAGTTACCATTTCGTGATAGATAAATTCGTCTTTTTCTGTAAGCATTAAATATCCGTCAAGCACGAGTATTTTACCGAATTCGGGTGTGGTGAAAATATCAATCTGTTGAAAAGGACTTTTTTTTGAGATAAGGTGAGTATCAACCCTTATGGAAAATCTTACGTTAGGAGTGTGATTTTCCGTAAACCACAATTCCGCTTTATTTTCAAGACTTGAAGTTTCACGATAAAATTCTGACATATTTCTACTTCCGTAACTTTATTCAACTGTAACAGATTTTGCTAAATTCCTCGGTTTATCAACATCATTACCTTTCAGAACAGAGGTGTAATATGCTAAAAGCTGTAATGGAATAACGGTTAACAGAGGATTGAGCAAATCATTTTTTAAATCGGGTATTTGAAGTACATTATCTGCAACGTCTTTGTCAATATCTATGCCCTCTTTGCAGACAATTATAACTTTTGCACCTCTTGCTTTAACTTCCTTAATATTACTGATTGTTTTATCGAAGAGGTGAGTTTGAGTGGCAACGGCAATAACAGGCATATCTCTTGTAATAAGGGATATCGGACCGTGTTTCAATTCTCCGGCACCATAACTTTCAGAATGGATATAAGAAATTTCTTTCAGTTTCAAAGACCCCTCTAAAGAGAGTGCATAGTCAAGACCTCTGCCGATATAAAATAAACTTTCGGTATTAACAAGACCGCTTGAAACATATTGAATAATATCTTTTTTCTCAAGCATTTTTTGTATTATATCAGGTGTAGTCTGGAGGAGTTTAATATATTCCCTGCAAGTTTCTTCCGTTATCACATTTGAAGATAATGCCAACTGAAAAGCCAAAAGATACATAATTGAAATTTGAA
>JAISIJ010000003.1 GCA_031262245.1 Oscillospiraceae bacterium
GAGTAGTATTACTCTGAAACGAGTAGAAAACTAAATATAGTTTCTGGTGGCAACATATTCAAGGACTTGACGGAAATCATTTTCTTTGGAAATGAAGAGGTCAACGAGAATGGGGTCGAAGTGTTTGCCTTTGCCGTCTACTATTATGTCGCAAGCATCGGAATGGGAGAACGGTTTTTTATAGGGGCGAGTTGAAACAAGGGCATCGTATACATCGGCTATTGCCATAAGTCTGCCTTGTAAGGGTATTTCGTCAGCTTGTAAACCTCGTGGATAGCCCGAACCATCCCATTTTTCGTGGTGAGTGCCGGCGAAGATTTTTGCGTGAGAGAGAAAATCTTGACCTGCTGTATTTTCTTCGATGCGTTCAATAACTTTTTCGCCGAAAGTTGTGTGGGTTTTCATAATATTAAATTCTTCAGTTGTTAGTTTTCCTGCCTTTTTGAGGATAGAATCGCTTATGGAGATTTTACCCACGTCGTGCAATTGGGAAGACTGCAAGAGAAAAGTCAGTTTCCAACTTGAAGTTATGTGTGAATATATATCTTTGCGGACTAATTCCATAAGGAGGATTTTGAGATATTCCTGTGTACGCTCAATATGTCCGCCTGTAACGTCGTCACGATACTCTACGAGTTCGGACATCGTTCTTAAAACGGAGTTTTGTAATTCCAAAACACGTTCTGTTTGTTTTTCAATTTCCGCACGGAGATTTTGGTTATAATTTTTGAGAAATTCCTTTTGGTCATTCAGCTCAATACGCTGCTGAATCATAATCATATGATTTTCTATGCGTTTGAGGAGAATAGGCGGTGAGAACGGCTTTAATATGTAGTCAATCGCACCATATGAAAGCCCCTCAATCTCGTTAAGAGGGTCATTTTTTCCCGTAAGAAAAATGACGGGAATCTCTTCTGTTTCGGGGTCGGCTTTAAGACGTTTTATAACGTCATATCCGTTCATTCCCGGCATTTCAATATCGAGTAAAATTAAATCCGGTTTAATTTTCTCGAATAATTGAAACAGTTTTTCGCCCGAAGGTACTGTGAAAACGTGGTATTTACCTATCAGCGTTTTTTTCCCTATTGTTAGGTTGGCAATATTATCATCAACCAACGCTATCTTTTTTAAGTTTGTATTATCCATAATTACACACTATCTTTATTATTAAGGTTATTTTAAGTATATTACTACATTACTAACATTATGTCAATAATTTTAATGAAATATTATATTTTTTTGTGAAATTTAAACAAAGATTAGACTAAATCGTTTATAATTACGTTAGAAATTAAAAAACCTTTGGGGTTTAATGTCACTCTATTACCTTTAATTTCTAAAAATCCGTTGTTTTGATATTTGAAAGCATTGGAGAGATTTTCAAATTCAAAGCCTTCTGTTAACCTCAACCCCAACATTGCACGTTCTTCAAAAGTCCCGGGATTTTCTTCTGTAATAATATTTCTGTTATAGTATCTTTTGCCGTTATAAAACGAATGAGCTGATTTTCCAAGACCTATATACTCTTCACAATGCCAGTATTTGAGATTGTGTTTGCTTTCAAAACCATTTTTTGAAAAGTTTGAGATTTCGTATTGCATATACCCTTGTGCGTGTAACTTTTCAATGGCAAAGAGGTAGAGGTCAGCAGAGAGGTCGTCATCAACGGTGATATTACCGTAAAAAGGGGTGTTTTCTTCCACTTTAAGAATATATGCAGAGATATGCTGAACATTGAGTTTTGAGATGGTATCGCTTAATGTTTCAGTGGTTTGGTTTGGAATACCTAACATTATATCGGCGGATATATTCTCAAATTTTGCTTTTTTTGCATTTTCGATACAATCAAGAGCCTGTTGCGGTGTATGCTTTCTGCCTAAGGTGTTTAATTCATTTTCGTTGAGAGATTGCACTCCCACAGACAGTCGATTAAAGCCCAAAGATTTAAAGGCAGAGAGTTTTTGGAGATTTACAGTATTGGGGTTGACTTCTATGGTAGCTTCGGTTAAGTTAAGCGAGAAATGTTTATCAAGAGCTGAAAATATATCCTCTAAAGCAGATAGGGGTAAAAGTGAGGGTGTACCGCCGCCGAAATAGAGCGTGTCAAATTCAAGTTTGGGATAAGTCAGTATTTCTTTTTTAATATCTTCAATAAAAGCAGAAACAGCGGCAGTTGAATAGGGTAGGGAATAGAAATCACAATAAGGGCATTTTGTTGCACAAAAGGGAACGTGAATATATAATCCTAACATTTGCTGTCCATTGTAATTGTAAAAGGTCCGTCATTTAGCAATTCCACTTTCATATCCGCTCCGAAAATACCTTTTTGAACAATGGGTATAATCTTTGCACATTCGCTTATAAAATATTCATATAATTCTTCTGCAAGGGTAGGGGAGGCGGCATTTACAAAACTCGGTCGGTTGCCTTTTTCAGTATCGGCATAGAGTGTAAATTGGGAGATTATAAGCAATTCGCCGTTAATATCATTTAAAGAGAGGTTGATTTTATCATTTTCGTCTGAAAAAATACGCATATTGCAAATTTTTCTCACAAGATAATCTGCATCTTTTTTTGTATCTTCTTTACCCACACCCAAAAGTACTAAAAAACCTTGTTTTATCTCACCGACAGTTTTTCCCTCAACAATTACTTTTGCAAATTGAACCCTTTGTATAACTGCTTTCATTCTGTATCCTTATTCCGGAAACTTAATTGTGTCCGCATATTTTAAATATGTTTTCTCTGCATTTTTTACAGTATCTTCTTTTGCAATAAAATAGGTCGTATAATAATATTTTTTATAGATATGTCTTGTGAATAAAACATCATAGCCGTCTGAATTCCAAAAAATATAGTCATAATTTTTTCCTTCGCGTTCTTCAAAACCATAACCGTCGCCGGTTGCATTAACGAAATGGGTTGCACTTTTCAGTGAATCTCTGACAACAACATACATTTCAGGGTAGACTGCTCTTGTTGTTCCCCATATAAAATCGTCAAATATTTCTGCTGTTTTGTGGTCTTTGATAAAATCTTGGTATCGTTTATCATTTTCTCTTTCGGTAAAATCTTCTGTTAAAGTGATTGAATAGTCTTTGTATGTAAAAGTAATTTTTTTCTTAAAGATTTTCTCGTCTTTGTTTACAAAAAAGTACAGTACAGCTATGGTTAAAGCTGTTAAAATACAGAAGATACATAAAAATTTTTTCATTTTGTTATATTCCTTTTATGTATAAATTTATTGACAAATGGATTGTTAAGAATATATAATACAAACTGCTTTACGGCAGATATTTTATTTTAAGGAGTATGTAAAAAGTGGATGCAAATATGTTTAATACGTTGCTTTTTTTCGTAACGATAATTTTTTATGTCACGGCGGTATTTTTTGCTTATAAATTATTCGGTAAAACAGGGCTTTATATCTGGACGGCTTTTGCGGCTATTGTTGCAAATATTGAGGCATTGAAAATGGTGGATATGTTCAGAATGGAGCTGACTTTGGGCAATGCTTTATATGCAACGTCATTTCTCGTAACAGATATATTAAGTGAAAATCACGGTAAAAAAGCCGCAAACAAAGCTGTTAATATAGGTTTATTTACAATTCTTGTTTGGGTTGGTGCTACTCAATTAATTTTATTGTTTAAACCGAATGAATATGATTTTATTCAACCTGCATTTCAGTCGCTTTTTGAAATGGTTCCCAGACTATCCCTTGCAAGTATATTTACTTATGTTATAAGTCAGAAAATAGATATTTTACTGTATCATAAGTTTTGGAAAGCAACAGGGCATAATAAGAGGTTTTTATGGTTGAGGAACAACGGTTCAACATTAATCTCTCAAATGGTTGATACAGTTGTGTTTACTGTTATAGCTTTTGCGGGACAATATGAATGGAGTTATGTTTGGACACTTTGTTTAACATCGTATATTGTTAAAGCAATAGTGGCACTTTGTGATACTCCTATTCTCTATCTTGCAAGAAGATTTGCACCGGCAAAGGCAGAAGAGTAATAGCAGAGAAGAGAAAAAGTAACAATCAAAAAGGATGAAAACGTTAAGGTAGCAGAGAAGAAAAAAGAGAAAAAGTAGAAAAAGACCGCCGCCAAGAGGGGCGGTCTTTTTTGTTATTTATTTAAAGAAAGCAAGGTAGGAGAGGTATGCCATATAGACATCAAGTTTAGAGGTTATTTCAAAAGGTGCGTGCATTGAGAGTACAGGTACACCCACATCAAGGGTGTCAATGTTGAGATTGGCTATATATGCCGCAACTGTTCCGCCGCCGCCGTTATCAACTTTGCCTAACTCACCTGTTTGCCAGATAACGCCGTTTTCGTCAAAGAGTTTGCGGATTTTTCCTACAAATTCAGCAGAAGCGTCGGAAGCTCCCGATTTTCCTCCTGCACCTGTATATTTTGTCACAACAATGCCGTGATTGAGTTGGGCACAGTTTCTTTTTTCAAAAACATCTCCGAAAGTGGGGTCGTATGCAGAATTAACATCGGCAGATATACAAGCGGAGTTTTCAAAAACAGTATGAGGGCAGACATTATAGTGGTGAGCTAAATCTTCAATAAAATACATAAGATATTTACATCTTAAACCTGTATTCCCTGTTGAACCTATTTCTTCTTTGTCGGCAAAAACAGCAACAGCGGTTTTTTCGGGGGTTTCGAGTTGCAATAATGCCTGAAGAGAGGTGTAGGCACAAACTCTGTCGTCTTGCCCGTAAGAACCGATAAGGGAATTATCAAAGCCGACATTTTTTGCTTTAAATTGGGGAACGAGTTCTAATTCGGCAGAAAGAAAATCGTCTTCGGTTAATCCGTATTTCTCATTGAGTATATTTAAAATATTCAGTTTAACAGCCTCACTTGCCTCGTCATCTTCAAAAATAAAAGGCATTGAACCGATAAGGATATTTAACTCTTCGCCTTTTATACCGTTTTTTAAATCACGTTTCATTTGTTCAACGGCAAGGTGGGGGAGTAAGTCTGTTATACAGAAAACAGGGTCACTTTCGTCTTCGCCTATTGTAACTTCAATACAGGAGCCGTCACCTTTAACAACAACACCGTGGAGTGAAAGAGGGATAGCTGTCCATTGATATTTCTTGATACCGCCGTAATAATGGGTTTTTAATAATGCAAGTTCGCCGTCCTCATAAAGTGGATTGGGTTTTAAGTCAAGGCGGGGACTGTCAATATGACTTGCGATAATATTAAGACCTTTTGAAATATCTTCTTTGCCGATAACCGCCGCTAATACAGCTTTATTTCTGTTGTTGATATAGATTTTATCACCTGTATTAAGGGTTGCTCCTCTTTCAAAGGGTTTAAAACCTTTGCTTTCAAGAGTTTTTATAATTTCTCTGTTAGCTTCTCTTTCGGTTTTTGCGTTGTTAAGAAATATTTTATAGTCTTCGCAAAAGGATTGCATTTTTTCAATGTCTTTAAATTGTTTATAGCCGTTTTTCTTTTGAGTAAAGAGTTTTTCTTTTAAGATTTTGCTTTGTGATTTTTCTGCCATAGTTTTAGCTCCTTATTTAGATTGTATATTTAAAATTAATTCAATTATTTTATCCATATTTCTGTTATTAACTATTATGTCCGCATTTTCGGTAAAAAAGTCTGTTGATTTTTGAGATTTTATGCGATTGAGTACTTGTTCTTTTGTTATATTATCCCGTTTCATAAGTCGGTTAATCTGTTCGTCTTTATTATTTGCAATAACAGCTATGATAAGGTCGCATTTTTTATCTGCTCCGCTTTCAAAAAGCGTAGGTGCATCTAAGCAGTTGACTTTTTCGGTTGATTTTTCAAGTAAATCGTCAACAGCTTTTAAAACATAAGGAAAGATAATATTATTCAACTGAGTTAATTTTTCGCTGTTTTTGAATACAATATCTCCTAATTTTCGGCGGTCAAGGCTTTTGTCGGGGAGTATAACATTTTCAAAGGTTTCACCTATTTGTTTTGTGCAATCGGTATTAGGTGCGGTTACGGCTCTTGCGATAATATCACCATCTATAACGTTTATGCCTACATCTCTCAAGGCATTGCAGAATGTGGTTTTGCCTGCACCTGTTTGTCCTGTTATTCCTATTAACATCTTTTTAATTCCTGACTGTAATCCATTCGCCTTTGACAAGTTTAACTATTTTTGAGGATTTTTTATCTAATTTGCCTATATCAAAAACTGCGGCGACTTGTCCTTTGAATTTATTGTATATATCTTTTCCGTTGTTTAAAACTTCTTCACCTGTAAGATTAGCGGAAGTGGAGTAAATCGGTTGACCTATTATTTTTAATATATCCGCTAAATCGGTGTCTTTCGGGTTTCTTACTGCGTTGTTATCCATTATAAACGTTGTAGGTTCGTTACATTCAAAAGGGGGAGTAAAGTTTATATCAAGGGTAATCAGCGGTTTTGTTTTTTCACAACCCTTTATTGTGTTAATCTGTTCTTTTAAATTATTTTTTACAATAGAATGAAAACCGTAAACAGTATCTGTGGGTAAAACAATAATTTCACCTTGCAAAAGCAATTTAACAGCGGGGGTTATATCAAAAGATTTAATTGTAAAATCAAAATAGAGTGTATCCATTATTCATTGCTTGATAATTGTTCTGCCTGTGCCGCTGTAGCAAGAGCATCAATTAATTCGTCTAAGTTGCCGTCTAAGAAGTTTTCAAATTTGAATATATCCATCTTAATTCTGTGGTCGGTTATACGTTGTTGAGGGTAGTTATAGGTGCGTGCTTTTTCGGAGCGGTCGCCTGAACCCACTTGAGATTTGCGTTCCCCTGCTATTTGGGCATTATGCTCCTCTAATTTTGCCTCATAGAGTCTTGAACGCA
>JAISIJ010000083.1 GCA_031262245.1 Oscillospiraceae bacterium
TTTCTTTTTTTAATTCTTCTTCGGTTTTGCTGTATTCCTGTCTTTCGTATTTAGGATAAGACATAATATTAACTCCTTTAACATAGCAACAATATCTCTTTAAAATAATTATACCATAAAATTCTCAAATGTAAACATTTTTTATAAAACTATTGTAAAGAGTTTTATTTTAGTGTAGTATATACTTATTAAATATAACGAAGTATATATTTGGAGTTAAAAAATGAAATATGATGTAATTATTATAGGCGGCGGAGCAGCAGGCAGTTTTGCGGCATTGCAACTCTTAAAACGTCAAAAAAAAGTTTTGTTATTGGAACAAAACAATTTTATAGGTAAAAAATTAGGCATAACAGGTAAAGGGAGATGTAATCTTACAAATAATTCAAGTGTTGATGAGCATTTGCAGAATATTCCTCATAATAGTAGATTTTTATATAGTGCATATTCAAAAATTACACCCCAAAATGTTATTAATATTTTTGAGGAGTTAGGTGTGTCTTTGAAAACTGAAAGAGGGAAAAGGGTATTCCCGGTAACTGATAAAGCTAAGGACGTTGTCGAGGCACTTGATTATAAAATAAGAGAATTGGGTGTTAAATTTCAAGGCAGAAAAGTTACGGAGATTTTAGTTTCTGATAAAGAAAAATCGGTTTGCGGTGTAAAATGCGGAGAAATGGAATATTTTAGTGACTATGTTATTCTTGCAACAGGCGGAGTAAGTTATCCCCAAACGGGTTCTGACGGCAGCGGAATGAAAATGGCAAAAGAATTGGGGCATAGTATTATAAAATTATCTCCCTCACTTGTTCCTGTTGAATGTGAAGAGGTTTTTTGCAATAATTTAATGGGAGTAACTTTAAAGAATGTAGTTCTTACAGTAAAAACAAAGTCTAATCGCAGAGTTTTTTCAGAGCAGGGCGAAATGCTTTTTACACATTACGGAGTAAGCGGACCGATGATTTTGAGTGCCTCTGCACATATGCTTGGGGAGGCAAACAAATACAAAATGGATATAGATTTAAAACCGGCATTATCAGCAGAGAGGTTAGATGATAGGATAAGACGGGATTTTGATAAAAATCTTAATAGAGCTTTCAAAAATTCTTTGAATGACTTACTGCCCAAACGGTTAATCGAAACAATTATTGAATTAAGCGGCATATCTCCCGACAAAAAAGTTAATGTAATTACAAAAGAGGAGCGAACAAAACTTTGTAAATTAATGAAGAGTTTGAGTTTAACACCGAAAGCTTTTCGTCCTCTTAATGAGGCGATAATAACCAGAGGCGGTATTGATGTTCGTGAAATTGACCCTAAAACAATGCAAAGCAAACTCATAAAAGGGTTGTATTTTGCCGGAGAGATTATAGATGTCGACGCATATACCGGCGGATTTAATCTGCAAATTGCATTTGCAACCGCTTATGTTGCAAGTTTGCTGAATTAGTATTATTTGTCTAATTCAGAGATTAGTTCTATGAATTTTCGGGTACTGTCAAAATCTTTATATACACTTGCAAAACGCACATATGCGACAGTATCTAATTTTCTTAATTCTTCCAATAAAACAGAGCCGATTTCTGCTGAAGAAATTTGCCCTTGCATTGATTTTGCAAATTTTTCTTCAACTTCGTCAACAATGCTGTTGAGTTTTTCTAAAGAGATAGGGCGTTTTTTTGTTGCAGTTAAAAGACCTCTGAATAATTTTTCTCTGCTGTAAGGTTGATAAGTGCCGTCTGCTTTTTTTACCATAAGAGGAATAAGTTCTATTGTTTCATAGGTAGTGAAACGTTTACCGCAGGAGATACACTCCCTTCTTCTGCGTTTTTTATTATCGGCATCACGACTGTCAATTACTTTGCTATCCTCAAAATGACAATATGGACATTTCATATCTTTATTTTTCTCCTTTGTATTTACACATCAAAGTTATTCTTTATATAATTATAGTTGTCAATCAATTCTTCCGGTTTGTCATAATTATTTTTATACAATTCTAATATAAAAGCTGTATCTTTTAATATTAAGCGTAGTTTTTTTATGTCAAGAACACCTTTTCCCACAGGCAAACAATCGCCTTTTTTACCGTGGTCGGAGAGGTGAACGTGGACGATATTGTCTTTGAGGGCTTCTGCTGTTTCATAAACATCAATGCCGCAACGTATACATTGTTTAGTGTCGAGAACAAAATTTGCTTTTTCTTTTAAAGTATTACGCATTGAAATAAGAAAATCCAAACTGCCGCTTTGATAATGTACAACATTTTCCTGTGCAACGGTTATTCCGAAACTTTTACCACATTCATAGAGCTTTAAAAATCTCTCAAAATATAGTTCATTCGGAACAGAAGCAATGTCTTTACAGCCGTGAAGCACAAATATATCTGAACCTAAAATGTTCATTGCATTGAAATAATATTTGTAATAGTCAAGGCAATCCGCTATACGGCGTTCATATACCGAAAAAAGCATAAGGGTTTCCGAAACACAGGTATAAGGGTGAAGACTTACACATTTTGTATTATGTTCATCTAATTTTTTGCGAATATCTTTTACATACTTTTCCTTGAGTTCGGAATGGGTATTGATAAAAATTTCTATATACGGAATTCCCAATAGGAAATCTATTGCATCTTCGAGATACATAGGATAAAGGCAAGCTGTTGATATACCGACTTTCATTTGTGATATTTTCCGTTTGTATTTATTTGAAAAACTCTGTAAATTTGTTCAAGGAGTAATACCCTTGCGAGTTGGTGAGGGAAAGTCATTGCAGACATACTCAATTTAAAATCGACTTTATTTTTTACTCTGTCACTTAAACCGTCGGAAGAGCCAATTATAAAGGAAATTTCACTTATACCGTCAACGCCCAGCGTTTCTATCTTTTTGGCAAGTTCAACGCTTGTGAGTTGTTTTCCCTCAATACACAAAGCAACGGCATAACCTCTGATATTTTTAAGTATATATTCCGCCTCTGCTTCAATAGTTGCAAGTTCGGTAAGCTCTGTTATCTCTAATTTACAATAAACAGATAATCTTTTTATATACTCTTCACAAGCAGAGGTAAGATATTTTTCTTTAAGTTTTCCGACACAAATTATTTTTATTTTCATATATATTTAATATAGACAGCAATGTTATTTATAGAGTGATGTCATTCATTGAACGATATTAAAGTATAGCATTTATAAAAAAAATGTCAAGATTTTTTAAAAAATTTTTAAAAAAGCCAAAAAACACTTGACAATAGATTTAAATACTGTATAATATCTAAGCGTTAAATTTTTATTGTTCAATGATGTATTGTTTCATCGGGATGTGGCTCAGTTTGGCAGCACACTTGTGTGACGTGCTGCGAACACATTTAACATTAGCTTATTATTTATCGGGATGTGGCTCAGTTTGGTAGAGTGCTGCGTTCGGGACGCAGAGGTCGCAGGTTCGAATCCTGTCATCCCGATTGTCCCCGAAGGATTATTACTTACGGGCTTTTTATTATGGGAGAATTTTATGAATAATGCTGTCTTTCCGTTCTCTTTTACGACACATTTAATATTTGCCATTTTCTGTGCTATATTCTTTATGGCACAATATGCAAGACTTAAATACAAATACCATATTATTATGGCATTTGCTATTCCTCTGTCGTTGTTGGTATATATTGCAGAAAATAAAGTTTTTTTCTATGCTATCGGAATAACAGAGTTGGTTTTACTTATTGTTTGTGCTGTAAATATTTCCGTTGAACGCAAAAAACTTGATGCTATGCATACTATCAGAGAAACTATGCGAGGTATGGACGGCGAATCTGTTGATAAAACAAAAGAAACTGATGAAATTGAACCCGGCGGACTGGTTGAAATATCTGATTTTTCAAAAAATGAGGACGTTTCTGAGGGGTGGTTGGATACGTTGGCTAAAAATACCGCACCTCAAGACGATAAAACCGAAGAAAAGCCCAAGCAGTTAAGAACAGGTTGGGTTGATATGGACTTTAAAGACTAATGGGGTAAATTGTGAATATATCTGATACAAAACGTATAGTTGTGAAAGTCGGTACGTCAACTATTGCTTATAACACAGGCAATCTGAATATTCGAGCAATGCGGCGTTTAACAAGAATACTCTCTGACGTGAAAAATTCCGGCAAAGAGATTATACTTGTTTCAAGCGGAGCTGTCGGTTTAGGCAGAGGATTATTGGGTATAAAAGAAAAACCTGTTGATATCCCAACAAAGCAGGCTTGTGCCTCTGTAGGGCAATGCGAGCTTATGCATATATATGACGATATGTTCGGTAAATACAGCGTTACTGTGGGTCAAATTCTTCTTACTCGCAATGTCCTCACTCGTAGTGAAAGTATTGAAAATGTTAAAAATGCCTTTAATCGACTTTTGGAATTAGGTGTTATACCTATTGTCAATGAGAATGATACCGTTGCTGTTGACGAATTAATTCCCGGTTATGGTGAAAATGACACTCTTGCCGCTATTGTTGCGAAAATTGTCGAGGCTGACTTATTTGTTATAATGTCTGATATTAACGGACTTTATGACAGCGACCCTCATACTAATCCCAATGCGAAAATTATCCCCATAGTTGAAGATATTGATGAGCATATTGAAGAAATAGCAAGCGGTGCAAAATCTTCTTTGGGTACAGGTGGTATGGCGACAAAAATTAATGCTGCAAAAATTTCCACGTCCTCTAATATTCCTATGCTTATTATGAACGGTTCCGACCCCGAAGAGTTATACAACCTCTTTGACAATAAACTTATAGGTACAAATAATTGTACCTTATTTAAATGTAAATAAAGACTTCTAAGTCTTTATGCGGATATGGCGAAATTGGCAGACGCGTATGGTTCAGGTCCATATGTTGGCAACAACTTGCAGGTTCAAGTCCTGTTATCCGCAGGTGGGTCATTTTTTGGGGGCTATTTTCTGTGGTTGCAATGTTGCATTTAGAGGAAAATTGTGTTATACTGTAACTTAAGCATTAATTGGAGGGAAATATGAAAAACCAAATAATGTCGTTGTCTGATAATGTGGAAGATGAAGAATTCAGAAACTTCCTTGGTGAAAAATATTCCAATTATGGGACAATTAGCAGTCGTATGAGTAATTATAGCACAATCAAAAAATATGAAGGCAGTCTTTATAATAGTTATGAGTTGGATAAGTGTAAATCACTACTTGAACGCTTTCAATTAGTGAATGGTAAAGCTCAGCACAGTATACCGATAGAGGGGAATATCAAAAATGGAACAGCAACCTATCGCTCTGCTGTTAATCTTTACATTGAATTTAGAAAATCGCAAGAAACTAATGAATTAAATGAAAATGTAAATATCGGTAATCTAAATGTTGACAGTGAAGTAAAAAACGTTGAAACTGTTCCTGTAAATATTTCCAAAAGTAAGAACAAAGGTAAAACAATAGGTGATGTATTAAACACCATTATACGTACAATTCTCAGTAAATTAAAAAAAACGCAAGAAACTAATGAATTAAATGAAAATGCAAACGCTAAAAATACAAATGTTAACAGCGAAGTGAAAAACTCTGAAGAGTTTTCTGTAAATATTCCCAGAAGTAGAACAAATGTTCGCTATAAAGGTAAAGCAATAGGTGACGGACAAAATGCCATTATACGTGCAATTCTCAGCAAACTGGGAGATGAGTCGTTTGGAGAAAAAGATTGGGAGGAAACCAAAATTTTCTTTAATCATCGATGTGCATATTGTGATTGCGACACAGACCACTTGGAAATGGACCATGCTATTCCTCTGAATAAGGATAGGCTCGGGGAACATAGACTTGGAAATTTAGTCCCAGCATGTAGAAATTGCAATAGTAAAAAAGGAAGTAAAGACTACATATCTTTCCTTGGAGATAATGTCCAAGCAATTAACAGAATTGAAGAATATATGGCGTTGAAGAACTACGTTCCACTTTTATATAATGAAAATCTTTCTGCAAAGCTTAAACTTGAACTTGAAGCTATTCACAAAGAAATTCGAGTTTCAACAGATAGAAATATTGAACGACTTAATAGTCTTTACTTTGAAAATGAATAATGGTGTTTTATTTTAACAGCAGATATTTTTGCCGGCTTAACATCTGCCGAATTTCAGGGTAATAATCATTCCGTTTTACAGTAGTAAAACGGAATAACTATATATTATTTAAGAGGTTTTTTATGATAAATGAATTAGGAAAAAAGGCTAAAATTGCCGAGAGAGAGATACGCATTGCTACCACACAACAAAAAAATAATGCTCTTAATGCAATAAAAGAGGCATTGCCGAAAAACGTTCAAAAAATCTTGGTGGCAAATGATATTGATTTAGAAAAAGCTGAAAGCAACGGCATTTCAAAAGTTATGCAAGACAGACTGCGTTTAACAGAGGAACGTATTATAAATATTGCAAACGCTGTGGGTGAGATAGTTGCTCTCCCCGACCCTGTCGGTGAGATTGACGGCGGTTGCGTTCGTCCCAATGGTTTGAGGATTACCAAACAACGTGTACCTATGGGTGTTATAGGTATAATCTTTGAGAGCCGTCCTAATGTTACGGTTGACGCTGCTGTTTTGTGCTTAAAGTCTGGTAATGCTGTAATATTAAGAGGAGGTAAAGAGGCTGTTAATTCTAATATTGCACTTGCCGAAGTTATGCGTGAGGCTATTGCACCGCATATTAATCCCGATGTAATACAGCTTGTAACAGACACAAGCCGTGAGGTTTCCACACAATTAATGCAGGCGAGAGAATATCTTGACTTGCTTATTCCTCGTGGTGGTGCGGGATTGATAAACACTGTTTGTGAAAATGCAAAAGTTCCCGTAATTGAAACAGGTGTGGGCAATTGTCACGTTTATGTAGACGAGTTTTCACATATGGATATGGCTTTAAAAATAGCAGATAATGCAAAATGTCAACGCCCTTCCGTTTGTAATGCTATTGAGAATTTGTTGGTTCATAAAAATATTGCAGAAGAATTTTTACCGAAACTTTTTGAATTGTGGAATGATAAAGTTGAAATGCGAGGTTGCGAGCGTTCAAAAGCAATTATTAATATAAATTCAGCTACCGAAGAAGATTACTATACTGAATATAATGACTTAATTATTGCGATAAAAATTGTTGATACTATTGAAGAGGCAATGTCGCATATAGAGAAATACGGTTCAAAACATTCTGAAACTATTGTAACATATTGCTATTCCAATGCAGAAAAATTTCAAAAACAGGTTGACGCTGCCGCTGTTTATGTAAATGCGTCTACACGTTTTACCGACGGCGGGGAGTTTGGTTTAGGTGCTGAAATCGGTATTTCAACTCAAAAACTTCACGCTCGAGGTCCTATGGGTTTGAAAGAATTAACAACTGTGAAATATTTGGTTAACGGCAACGGACAAGTAAGATAATTAGAGGATATTATGCCGATAGATTTTAAGAAAACGCAAAAAGAAATATATATGCCGAAGACAATTCCGAATATTTTAGATGTTCCGGAAATGGTTTATTTTGCTGTGGACGGGCAAGGCGACCCTAACACATCTATAGAATATAAATCTGCTATTAAGGCTCTTTATTCCCTTTCTTATACAATTAAAATGAGTTACAAAAGCGGGAAACAGCCTGAGGGCTTTTATGAGTATGTTGTACCGCCACTTGAGGGTTTCTGGCAAGTTGATGATAATATTTTTAATGGTGACAGCGTTATCAAAAGTAAATTTTTGTGGACTTCAGTAATACGTCAGCCTGAATTTGTTACGGAAAAAGTATTTTTGTGGGCTAAAGAAATTCTTGCAACAAAAAAACCGAATGTTGACACCTCAAAAGTATATCTTTGGAAAAATTATGAGGGTTTATGCGGACAAATAATGTACATCGGGTCATATGATACGGAAAGCAACACTATACAAACTTTAACAGATTTTATAGAAAAATCAGGGTATAAAACAGATATATCCGTAAATCGCCGACATCACGAAATTTATCTTACAGACCCACGCAAAACCGTTCCGGAAAAGCTAAAGACTGTAATTCGATATCCTATAGCAAAAATTTAACTATCTTTTTATATCTCTGTGATTAACTACCACGTTATATCCTTTATTTTCTAAGTGTTTTTTCATAAATTCGGCAAAAGTAACAGAGCGGTGTTTGCCACCTGTGCAACCGAAAGAGATTACAAGCCTGTTTTTCCCTTCGTCAAGATAAAGCGGCATTGAAAAATCCAGAAAATCTTTTATTTTTTCAAAGAGTTTTTGGGATATTTCAAAATCCATAACATAATCGTTGACTTGTTTGTCAAGCCCCGTTTTATTCCGTAACTCTTTAACATAAAACGGATTTGGCAGACACCTTACATCAAAAACCAAATTCGCCTCGGTATCTGCTCCGAATTTGAATCCAAAAGAGGAAATTTTAACCTCCATTGCGTCTGTATGCTTTTCGAGGAAGATACTGATTACCTCTTCTTTGAGTTTTGCTGTACCCATTAACGAAGAATTGATGATATAATCGGCATTTTCACGCAAAGGCGAGAGGATTGTGTACTCTTTTTCGATTGCATTTAAAATATTATCGTCGTTTTTACAAAGAGGGTGAGAGCGGCGTGTTTCGTTGTATCTCCTAATAATTGTTTCATAAGTTGCTTCAATATAGATTATTTTAATATTTTTTCCTTTAATAATCTCTGTTAGTTTCTCAAAATTTCCGCCTGTGCGGATATCAATACCAATTGCTACCTTTTCATAATCGGAATTATTTTTTGTCAGTTCAATAAAACTTTCCACTAACTGTAAAGGCAGATTATCAATGGGATAAAATCCAATATCTTCAAGTGCTTTTATTGCAATGGTTTTGCCGGCACCCGAAAGTCCTGTTATAATTACACATTCTGTCATTTTAAAATTTCCGGCTCTCTTTCTAAAAAATATCCTGTTTCTTCAAAAACTTTTTTTTGAACATATTCAGCTAATTTTTCTATATCTTCAAAAGTGGAATTTCCAACATTTACAACAAACCCGGCGTGTTTATCACTCACCATTGCACCGCCGATTTTAAAGCCTTTTAAGCCGCATTGTTCAATTAAAGCGGCGGCATAGACAGGCTCACCCTCTGTAACAGGACGTTTGAAAAAACTTCCGGCAGAGGGGTAAGAAAGCGGCTGTTTGTCTTTACGTTTTCGGAGATTTTCGTTCATTTTCTGCTTGATTTCTGCATTATCGCCTTTTTCGAGATTAAAAACAGCATTTAAAATAATATTTTTTTTATCCATAAAAACGCTGTAACGATAGGAAAAATCAGTATTATTAACTTTTATATTATTACAATTTTGGTTTTCTATATTATAACAATCAACTTCGGAAATATTATTCTTTATCTCACCGCCGTACGCACCCGCATTCATATAAACTGCACCGCCCACGCTCCCCGGAATACCATAAGACCACTCAAGCCCGGTCAGCGAGTGCTTAAGGGCAAAATTACATAGCTCCGAGAGCATAACACTCGCACCCACATTCACAGTTTTTTCGCTGACAAGTTCTATATTACGGAAATTATTTCCGAGCATTATTATCGCTCCGTCATAATATTCAGGACAAAGGATATTACTGCCATTCCCTAAAATAAAATATTTTTCCGTTTGTGCAATAATCTCTTTTAACTCTATCCAATTCTCAACAACAACCATTTTCTCGCAAACACAATTCAATTTAAATGTATTAAATTCCTTAATATTGAAATCCTGCTTAATCTTCAATACAATCACCTCACCAAATTATCTACTATTATATTATATCACTCTCAAAAAAATATGTCTACTTTTTTCTTTTTTAGCTTTCTACTCGTTTTAGAGTACTACACCTCCCTGAGTTCCCTAATTCTTTTCATAGTTGACGTTCTTCAGGCTTTGGTTTAACTGTATATAAAAATCCCCTTTTTCAAAGGGGATTTTTTTAGCTTACTGTATTGGATATTTGTTATCGTGAGCAGCAAGGATAGTCAAACCACTGTCAGCTAAATTGCCAACTGTGAAAATAACTACGGAACTTCGAGAGTTGCCGTCCCTAAAAAGAATAGAAAAGAAAAAAAGAAAAACTCTCCTTTTTAAGGAGAGTTTTGTTAAAAAATAATTAACAATTTTTATTAGAAACCAGTAGGAGTAGAAACGGATAAACCACTTGCTTCTTTTACCTTATAAACACTTACAGCTTGTTTAAGAGCACTTTCAGAACCACTAAGGCTAGCATTAGATTTTGTATTAGCAGACCATTCAGGATAAGTACCAACGTATTTATAGTTGCCATCTTTACAGAAGAAAGCACCTACACAAGTACCGAGGTCTACATCGGATGATGAACCATTTGCAAAACAAACACCCCATTTAGCATTTTTGCTGTCTGCCATTTTTCTTTGCATTTCTTTATTAACAGGAGAATCTCCAGCACCACCACTTGTTTTATTTGTGATTGAATAAGTGGAATTATCATACCAAACATAATTGTTTGCTGCGTCAACCCCGGAAGTAGGGTCATCAAGTGCTGTTCTGTCTTCAATCTCTTGCATAATTGTTTGTGCGTTTGTGTAAATTTGCTTTGCACCGCTGTTTGCTGTACGGAGATTTGCTTTAGAAATCCAACCCATCATAGCCGGAACAAGGATAGCAGCAAGTACACCGATAATAGCGATAACAACGATAAGCTCAACAAGGGTAAACCCTTTTGCTTTTTTCATTTTTATTCCCCCAAATAAGTATATATTTTTGACACTCCTGTTTATCATACATCAAAAAGACGTGATTTTCAGAACAGGAATGTACAATATTTTATTGTAATAATTTCTCCAAATAAATATTTGGTGAAATTTTGGTTCAAACCATTCTCCTCCATACGTGCACTTTATAGAAAGTTTGGTTTATCTATGTCTGTATTATATAGATAAATTGTGAACACGTCAATAGAAATTTAACATTTATTTTTATTTTCTACACATTATATAGTAGAGGGGTGTTAAGTTTGTGCAATATGACGATAAGGTTTTCGTAAATTTTTAATAATTTTTTACCCGTTTTATATTTTTTTTTCACTTTTAGGTGTATAAATTTATTTTTATTTCCAAATTGCTAAGAAATATGTTATTTTTATTTTATAAATTAATATTTCAATAAAAAAGCAATTAATATTACAAAAAGTTTCAAAAATTTCATAAATAATTATTATTATGTCAAAAAATATAAGGGTTTGTTAATATATTTCTATCTTTTTGTGTATTGTAATATAAAAATTAATCCTGTATAATAATAAAAATCTTGAAAGACTACAACGGTGTAGTAAATAACACAGATATTTTGTGTTATCTGCTACACCGTTGTTTTTTATTGATTTAGAAAAATTATATGGAGGAATGAATTATGAGACAAGTAGCTATTTACGGAAAAGGCGGTATCGGGAAATCTACAACAACACAAAATCTTACAGCCGGTTTAGGAGAAATGGGTAAAAAGATTATGATTGTGGGCTGTGACCCCAAAGCGGATTCAACAAGACTTATTCTCGGAGGTCTTGCTCAAAAAACAGTTCTTGACACTTTGCGTGAAGAGGGTGACGATATTGAGCTTGATACTGTATTAAAAGTAGGATATGCAGGTATCAAAGGTGTTGAATCGGGCGGCCCCGAACCCGGTGTAGGCTGTGCCGGCAGAGGTATTATCACTTCAATATCTCTTCTTGAAAGATTGGGTGCATATGAAGCTGACCTTGACTATGTTTTCTATGATGTTTTAGGTGAAGTTGTATGCGGCGGTTTTGCAATGCCTATACGCGAGGGTAAAGCACAGGAAATTTATATCGTATGTTCGGGTGAGATGATGGCTCTTTATGCGGCTAATAATATCTCAAAAGGTATTTCAAAATATGCAAATACAGGCGGAGTACGTTTAGGCGGACTTATATGTAACTCCAGAAAAGTTGACGGTGAGGCTGAACTTGTTGCGGCGGTTGCAAAAGAAATCGGAACACAGATGATACATTTTGTTCCCCGTGACAATGCTGTACAAAAAGCGGAAATTAACAAAAAAACCGTTATTGACTTTTCACCTACCGAACCTCAGGCAGACGAATATCGTCAACTTGCAAGAAAAATTGACGGTAACGATATGTTTATTGTTCCTAAACCTATGACTATTGACAGACTTGAAGAAATTCTTATGGAACACGGAATTTTAGATTAATTAATTATTAACTGTTAAGGAGGAAAATCAATGTTATTGATAAGAGCGATTATACGTCCCGAGAAAGTAGGCGAAGTTTTAAGTGAACTTCTTTCTGCGGGATTTCCGGCGGTAACAAAAATGGATGTTTACGGTCGAGGTAAACAAAAAGGTATCACGGTAGGCGAAGTGCATTACGACGAAATTCCCAAAGAAATGCTTATGTTGGTTTGTCAGGATGAGGATAAAGACGATGTTGTAAAAGTAATTCTCAGAACTGCAAAAACAGGTACGGGAACTTTCGGCGACGGCAGAATTTTCATATCACCCGTTGAATCCGCTTATACCGTCAGCAACGGCAAAGAAGGTCTGTAAAAGGAGAGAAATCTATGAAAGAGATTATGTGCTTTATAAGAGCAAACAAAGTCAATGCCACAAAAACAGCATTGGCAGAGGGCGGATATCCTGCTTTTACCTGTCGTAAATGCTTGGGCAGAGGCAAAAAATCAGTTGACCCCGATATGCTCAGCACTTTTTTAGCGGCAGGTGAATTGCCCAGAAATGCCGTAGGTGAGAATTATACAGAAGCTACAAGGCTTATTGCAAAACGTTTTTTTACTCTTATTGTAGAAGATAATGAAGTTTCCAAAGCTGTAGATATTATTATATCTGCTAACCAAACAGGCAATCCCGGGGACGGTAAAATTTTCATTTTACCCATTTGTGAAGCTTATACAGTAAGAAACGGAGAATCCACTACCGAAGCATACTAAAAGAAAGAGGTGATAATATGACGAGCAGAGAGAAATTATTAGAAAAATATTCCGCTAAAGTTTATAAAAATCGTAAAGACCATTTGATTGAACTTGAACAAGACAACGGAACACAGTCAATTGCGGCAAATACCAGAGCAATTCCCGGTGTAATGACTGCCAGAGGTTGTTGTTATGCGGGTTGTAAAGGCGTTGTTGTGGGACCGCTTAAAGATACTTTGGTTATCACACACGGACCTATCGGTTGCGGATTTTACAGTTGGGGTACTCGCCGTAACAAAGCTAAACCCGACGAACATGCCGAGAAAAATTTTGTTCCTTATTGTTTTTCAACTGATATGCAAGAGCCTGATATTGTATTCGGCGGAGAAAAGAAACTGCAAAAAGCTATTGACGAAGCAATGGAAATCTTTGACCCGAAATGTGTTATGATTTGTTCAACCTGTCCTATCGGATTAATCGGTGACGATGTTCAGGCGGTTGCAAGAAGTGTTGAAGCTAAATACGGCATTACTGCAATAGGTTATTCCTGTGAGGGTTATAAAGGTGTTTCACAATCCGGCGGACACCATATTGCAAATAACGGTCTTATGAAATATGTTATCGGTACAGGCGACAAAGCTCCAACCAAAAAGTTTTCCGTTAATATTTTAGGTGAATATAATATCGGTGGTGACGGTTGGGAAGAGGAACGTATCCTTAAACGTTGCGGTATTGAAGTTGTTAATATGTTTACGGGTGATGCTTCTGTTGCTTCACTTAAAAATGCTCACCTTGCAAGCTTAAACCTTGTTATGTGCCACCGTTCTATTAACTATATTGCAGAGATGATGAAAACAAAATACGGCATCGACTGGTTGAAAGTTAATTTTATAGGTGTTGGTGCAACTTGCAAAACTCTCCGTGAAATTGCAAAATATTTTAATGACGAGGAATTAACCGCAAGAGTTGAGGAAGTTATTCAAGACGAACTTGCCGCAATATATGACGATATGGAATTTTACAAATCTCGTTTGAGCGGTAAAACTGCTGGCATATTCTCAGGTGGTTCACGTTCTCACCATTATCAAGTTCTTCTTGAAGATTTAGGTATGAAAACAGTTATTGCCGGATATGAATTTGCTCACCGTGACGATTATGAGGGCAGAGATATTATTCCGAATATAAAAGAAGATGCAGATAATAAAAATATCGAAAGTATAACCGTTTCACCCGATGAAAAATTCTATAATGAAAAATATTCTCCCGAAGAAATTGCCGCTCTTAAAAACGGTGAAGAGGGTATTGAACTTGACACTTATGACGGTATGATACCCGATATGGAAAAAGGCAATATTGTTGTTGACGACTATAACCATTTGGAAACCGATATGCTTATTAAAACTATGAAACCCGATATATTCCTTTCTGGTATTAAAGATAAATATTCAATTCAAAAAGCCGGTGTTTCTTCAAGACAGATTCACTCTTATGATTATTCAGGTCCTTATTCCGGTTTTAAAGGTGCTGTGAATTTCGGTCGTGACTTGACAATGGCTTTATATACAAACGCTTGGCGTTTGGTTACTCCCCCTTGGAAAAATTCTCCGATGTTGGTCGGAACAATAGGAGGTGCCGCATAATGTTGGATTTAACAACAAAAGAAGTAAAAGAGCGTAAGGCGTTAAGAGTAAACCCCTGTAAAACCTGTCAGCCTGTGGGTGCAATGTATGCGGCTTTAGGTGTAAGCAGATGTATGCCGCACAGTCACGGTTCTCAAGGTTGCTGTTCATATCACAGAACAGTTCTCTCACGTCATTTTAAAGAACCCGCAATTGCCGCTTCATCATCTTTTACCGAAGGTGCGTCTGTTTTCGGCGGAAGAAGTAATATCAACACGGCAGTTAAAAATATATTTGATATGTATGACCCTGATATTATAGCTGTTCACACAACTTGTCTTTCCGAAACGATAGGCGATGATTTAGGCTCTTATATTATGGATATGAATATCCCCGATGGAAAAACCGTTGTTCATTGTAATACCCCGAGTTATGTCGGCTCACATATAAACGGCTACTTTAATATGATGATGGGCTTTATGAATTATCTGACGAAAAAATCAGGTACTTCAAACGGAACAACAGCGATTTTCCCCGGTTGGGTTAACCCCGGCGATATACGCGAATTAAAACGTATTGCTAAATTTATGGAAGTGCCGTCAGTATTTTTCCCCGACCAAAGCGGTGTAATGGATGCTCCTATGACAGGAAAATATGAATATTACCCCGAAGGCGGCACATCTATTGAGGAAATTAAAGGATTAGGCGACAGTAACGGACTTATTGCATTAGGTGAAATTATTTCAATTGAGCCGGCTGAGTTGCTTAAGAAAAAATGGAAAGTACCTTTTTCACTTTTACCTTTACCTGTAGGTGTTGATTTTACAGATAAATATATTATGGCATTACGGGAACAATCCAAAACAGAAGTCCCCGCTGAACTTGAAGATGAAAGAGGCAGACTTGTTGACCTTATGTTGGATTCACATCAATATACCTATGATAAAAAAGCGGCGATTTTCGGTGACCCCGATACAGTAATCGGATTAACTTCGCTTTGTCTTGAAATGGGTATGGTTCCTAAATATGTTATAACAGGTACTCCTAAAGAAGAATTTACAAGAAAAGTTCAGGCTCTCTTTGATAAATACGGTGTTAAAGATTGTACGGTAAAAGCGAATGCCGATTTATTTGAGTTTCATCAATGGATTAAAAATGAACCTGTTGACATTATGATTGGTACAACTTACGGTAAACAGATTGCTCGTGCGGAAGATATACCTTTTATCCGTGCAGGATTCCCTGTTCTCGACCGTTACGGCGGAACACTTTTACCCATAGTGGGATACAGCGGCGGTATTCAGTTGGTTGAAAAAATTACAAATGCAATTCTCGACCGCTTTGACCGTGACTGTGCAGACGAAGATTTTGAAATAGTTATGTAATTAAATTATTTTTCACAGCGGCTTAGTATGATATTTATTATAAAGTTGCTGTGATACATAAAAATGTGGAGGGAGGCAAACTCTGTGAAAATAAATGTATTAGAAGAACGTAAGTCTTCAATTTCGGGAATGGATATGTGTAAAGGCAAAGGGATTTGCTGTGAAAAAGAAAGTGTATCCGGTGCTGTAAGTCAGAGGGCTTGTGTTTATTGCGGAGCAAGAGTTGTGCTTAACCCCATTACAGATGCCTATCATATTGTTCACGGACCTATAGGCTGTGCAAGTTATACTTGGGATATTCGCGGCAGTTTAACATCTGATTCGGATATTTTCAGAAATAGTTTTTCGACTGATTTACAGGAAACAGATATTGTTTTCGGAGGTATCAAAAAACTAAATTCCGCAATTGATGAGCTTATGGAAAAAGCCAATCCGAAACCAAAAGTTATTTTTATTTATGCGACTTGTATAGTAGGTGTTATAGGTGATGATGTTGAGGCTTCTTGCAGAACAGCAGAAGAAAAATACGGTATAAGAGTAATTACGGTAAAATCCTCCGGATTTTCAGGGACTAAATCACAAGGATATAAACTTGCCTGTGATGCAATTATGAATTTGATAAGACCCTATAAAAAAGAAAATTCAGAAAAAATATTCGGCGTGAATTTCTTGGGAGATTATAATCTTGCGGGGGAAATTTGGATTATTAAAAATTATCTTAAAGAAATAGGTATCCCCGTAATATCAACAATAACAGGCGACAGTTCCTATGATACTTTAATAAAAGCTCCGTCGGCAACTTTAAATATAGTTCAATGTGCAGGTTCTTCTGCATATCTTGCAGAAAAAATGAAAGAAGAATTTGATATTCCGTCAATTAAAGTGAGTTTTTTCGGATTGGAAGATACATCAAATTCTCTAATCAGAATTGCATATGCTTTGGGATATGAAAAGATAATTGAAAAAGCAAAAGAATTTGTTAAAAGAAAATCCGCTGAATATACTCCGATTATTGATAAATACAAACCTTATCTTAAAGGGAAAAAAGCGGCAATATTTGTCGGTGGTGGTTTTAAAGCTATTTCGCTAATAAGACAGTTTAATGAATTAGGTATGGAAACGGTAGTAGTCGGCACACAAACAGGTAAAAAAGAAGAATATGAGATTATATCTTCATTAGTTAATGAGAATACGGTTATTTTGGACGACGCAAATCCGGCTGAGCTTGAACGTTTTATGACAGAAAAAAATGCGGATATACTGGTGGGCGGAGTAAAAGAAAGACCTCTTTCTTATAAATTAGGCATATCTTTCTGCGACCATAATCACGAGAGAAAACACCCTCTTGCAGGTTTTGAGGGTATTGAGAATTTTGTCAAAGAAGTTCATACTTCTGTAAACAGTCCTGTTTGGAATTATGTTTAATTCGGCAAAATCAAAACACATCGGAGGTGGCATATGAAAAGAAATTTTGTAAATTTGAATATAAATCCCTGTAAAATGTGTATGCCTATGGGAGCAGTCAGTGCACTATGCGGAATAAAGAACTGTATGTCGATTTTGCACGGTTCACAGGGTTGTGCAACATATATCAGACGGCATATGGCGACACATTACAATGAACCCATAGATATTGCATCATCATCACTTACCGAAGAGGGTACGGTTTTCGGGGGCGAGAAAAATCTTATTAAAGGTATAAAAAATCTGATTGCTTTGTATAATCCTGAAGTAATAGGTGTTTGCACAACTTGTCTTGCGGAAACGATAGGTGAAAATGTTGACGGAATTATCAGAAAATTTTACGAAGAAAACCCCGAAAATAATGTGAAAGTGATTGAAGTTTCCTCTCCCGGATACGGAGGAACACAAAATGAGGGTTGGTTTTCTGCAATTAAATCAATAATTTCACAGGTAACACCCAATACCGAACCTAACGGAAAAATCAATATCATAACACCTATGATTTCTCCTGCAGACACGAGATTTCTTAAAGATTTTCTTACTGATTCGGGCATAGATTTTATATTGATACCTGATTTATCCGATAATCTCGATGGTGTTACACAAAAGCACTATAATCGTCTTAAAACAGGCGGAACTTCTCTTGAAGATATTGCAAAGGCGGCGGGTAGCAAACTCACCATTGAATTTTCTGAATTTACCGACATTTCACCCGGAGCATACCTTGAAGATAAATATGGCGTTCCCTGTGTTCGGTTGCCTTTGCCAATCGGTATAAGAGGTACAGACACTTTGATAAAAACAATTGTAGAAAACGGCGGAAAAACGCCGAATTATGTTGAAAATCAGCGTGGCAGATATATTGATGCTATGGTTGATTCTCATAAATACTGCTCTGAAGCAAAAGCTGCAATTTTCGGAGAATCCGATTTTGTTTACGCTGTTACAAGACTTTGCACGGAAAACGGTATTTTACCTGTTGTTGTTGCAACACCTAATATAAGCGAAAAATTCAAAGAGATTATTTTAAAAGAAACAGAAAGCTGTCGTAAACTTCATTTTGATACTTCTTGCGATATTATTGACGATACTGATTTTGAAACAATTGAAAAACTCTGCATAAAAAACGGTGCAAATATTCTTATCGGCAGTTCGGACGGCAGACGAATTGCACATAAACTGGATATTCCTCTTATTCGCTGTGCTTTTCCCATACACGATTACGTCGGGGGTCAACGAGTAAGGATATTGGGTTTTGAGGGTTCGTTAAATATTCTGGATAAGGCGGCAAATGAAATGATTGAAAGAAAAGAAACAAGTTTCAGAAGTGATTTATATACAAATTTCTTTGAAATTTCAAAACAGGAAAATAATTCTGAAAAAGAAATTAATAATGTAAAAAAAGCAACGGTAACTCCATTAAAAATTGCTGATGATTTAGCGGCGAAAACCGCCGCACATCCCTGTTTCGGTGATAATGCCTGTAAAAATGCAAGAGTTCATTTGCCTGTTGCACCTAAATGTAATATCCAATGTAATTATTGTTTGAGAAATTATGATTGTATGAATGAAAGTCGTCCGGGTGTTGTTTCAAAAATTATATCTCCGACAGAAGCACTTGAAAGATACAAAATTTTAAAAGAGAAATTACCTAATTTAACTGTTGCAGGAGTTGCAGGTCCCGGTGATGCTCTTGCAAATTTTGAGCAAACAGAAGAAACGCTCAAATTAATCAGAGAATATGACCCCGATGTTACATTTTGTATTGCAACAAACGGACTTATGTTACCTTTTTATGCTCATAAACTTAAAGAATTAAGTGTCAGCCACGTTACTGTTACGGTTAATGCCGTTGATACTGAAATAGGAGCGAAAATCTATAAGCATATTAATTATTTCGGTAAGAGATATGAGGGTGTTGAGGGGGCAGCAATACTCCTTGCAAACCAAATTGCGGGAATAAAAATGCTTTCACAAGAGGGTATACTTTGCAAGGTCAATTGTGTTTGTCTTAAAGGTATTAATGATAATCATATTTATGAAGTTACCGAAAAAGTTGCAGAACTCGGTGCATTTATGACTAATTTACTTCCCCATATTCCTGTTAAAGAAACACCTTTTGAAGTTTTGGATAAGTTGACTGAAAAAGAAGTTGATAATCTCCGTGAAAAATGCGGTGTTAATATAAAACAAATGAAACATTGCAGACAATGTCGTTCAGATGCGGCAGGAACACTTGATAATGATATTTCTTTCAGTATTTCATCTTTAAAAAGCAAACCTGTTGAAATAGGTATCAGTCGCCGTAAAACTTTTTCACGAAGAGATTTATTACCCGAAACAGTTAATTCTGAATTCTATGCTGTTGCTACGGAAAGCGGAGTTTTAGTTGATATGCACTTCGGAAAAGTTTCTGAATTATATATTTATGAATGTGACGGAATGAATGTAAAATTCCGTGAAATTCGCAATATGACACAATATTGTGACGGCTCGGAATGTGAAGAAAAGCAGAATAAACAGACTTCAATATTAAGAGCAGTAGACGGCTGTACCACTTTAATTGCAATGAAAACAGGTAATAAACCTACTGAATTTTTAGAAGAAAACGGTGTTGAAGTTATAAATGCTTGCGGTAAAATTGAGAGTATTTTGCTCAATTTATATAAAGAGAGGAGAATGAAATATGCAATCGCCTGAATATCATATCTTTGTTTGCACAAGTTGCAGAATTAACGGAACACAAAAGGGGTTCTGTTTTCAAAAAGGAGCGGTAAATCTCGTTCAAAAATTTATGGAGGAGATTGACGACAGAGAGCTTACGTCAAATTGTATGGTTACTAACACCGGATGTTTCGGGATTTGCGATAAAGGACCTATAGCTGTTGTTTATCCTGAGGGTGTATGGTATGGTAATCTTACAGAAGAGGCAATAGAAGAAATTTGCGAGAAACATTTAGAGGGCGGCGTTCCGGTAGAAGAGTACAGAATTTAGTTAATCGGGACAATGTCAGAAAGGAAATAATATGATACGTATTACAGACAGAACATTGTCCTGTATTGATGATTTAAATCCTGATATAAAATTCGTGAAACGTTTTTTGGAATTGTTTATTGAAACAGAAGTTGACGGTATTGAGATTTCAGAAAAATATTATAAACTTCTTTCACCGCTTCCTGATTTTAAAAATTATATTTTACGGATTGAAAATTCGGATTCGTTAACAAATTATCCTGAAATAAGAAATTTTGTTATTCACAATTTTCCTTATGAAGAGAGCGAAAAACGCCCTAATATCCAATGTGAAATACAACTCAACGGAATAAGAGAAAGCTATACTTTGGCGAAATATTCAAAATGCCGCAAAATTCGTTTGCAAGGTCTTGAAACGTTGATGTCAGAGGATTATTCGAGTATTTTTAAACATCTTAACGGTATTTTCGGTGAATTTGAATTTTGTCCCTCAAACCGTTGTTATACCGCAACTGCACTTGTAACAGAATTTATCAAAGGCGGTTTCGGTGCAAATATTGTAACATCTTTTTCGGGGATAGGCGGTTTTGCTCCGACTGAAGAAGTAATTATGATTTTGCGTTCCGAAAGATTAAGAAAACCGGCTAAAAGTTATTTCTTTTTTCCTGAAATGACTGAAAATATAGGGAAAATTACAGGTGAAAAAATTAATGAACATAAACCGATTATAGGAGAAAATATTTTTTGGGTAGAATCCGGTATTCACGTTGACGGAATTATGAAACAACCGAAATGCTATGAACCTTTTTCTCCCGAAACAGTAGGGCTTAAGCGTAAAATAGTAATCGGAAAACAAAGCGGTACAGCATCTGTAAAAGCAAAATTAGCAGAGTTGGGAATAAGAGTTAAAGAAGAATTTATTCCGCCTATTTTAAAACAGGTAAAAATAAAAAGTACAGAGAAAAATGCTTCGCTTACAGACTTCGAATTTGCTTGGATAATAAAGGAGTGTTGCTGTTGAAAGCGAAAAGATACCTCTTAGACAGTACTTTGCGTGACGGAGAACAAAGCCCATCCGTTACTCTTAATGCAAAACAGAAAATAAAAATAGCCTCATTGCTTGATAACGCCGGTATTTATCAAATTGAAGCGGGTATTCCCGCAATATCAACAGAAGAAAAAAACACTATTTCAAAAATCCTCGAAAATCGGAAAAATGCCGTTATTTCTGTTTGGTCAAGGCTTATTCCCGAAGATATTCAACAGGCAACGGAAGTTTTTCCCGATATGGTTCATATCAGCATACCTGTTTCTTATGTTCATATTTATGCAAAATTGCGAAAGAATAAAAGTTGGCTGATAAATCAACTTTATGCCTGTCTTGAAGTCATACAAAAAAATAAAGTAAAATTTTCGGTAGGCTTTGAAGATGCTTTTCGTTCCGAATTTTCATTTATGGCGAAAGTGGCAGATATTCTTACTGAATATGGTGTTTCAAGAATCCGTATTGCAGATACTGTAGGTATTGCAAATCCCTCAACTTGCAGGAATTTAATAAATGAATTTTCTGCGTTAACGGAAAATAAAATCGAATTGGGATTTCACGCTCATAATGACCTCGGAATGGCAGTTGCAAATAGTGTTGAAACAGCAAAAGCAGGGTGTTTGTATGTTGATGTTACCGCCGGTGGTATCGGAGAACGTGCAGGAAACTGCAATCTTGCTCAATTAGTATATTCAAGTTCGGATATATTTGATTGGGGTTTAAATGCTTACCAAGCATTTGAATTACAAAAAAATATTATTGAAATTATTAAAGAAAGATAGGTAATTAAAATGAAAAAATTATGTTTATTGACAGCGATGTTTATGGTTTTTGCAAATTTTACGGCTTGTTCACAAAAAGAAGAAACAGCGAAACCGGCTTCAAGTCCCGAAACAACAATATCTTCTGAAAAATCCGAAGAATTTACTCTTACAATTTTCGCCGCAAGCAGTTTGACAGAGGCTTTAGAAGAGATAGCAGAACTTTATAAGAAGGAAAATCCTAATATTACTTTGAGTTTTAACTTTGATTCAAGCGGTAAATTGCAAACTCAAATTGAAAACGGTGCAGAGGCTGATTTATTTATATCAGCCGCACAAAAACAAATGAATACTTTGGAAGAAGCAAAACTGATTGATATTTCAACAAGAGAGGATTTACTTGAAAATAAAGTTGTATTGGTTGTTCCCGAAAGCAGTACAAAAGGTATTACCTCTTTTGAAGATTGTTTGACTGATAAAGTATCGCTTATGTCAATCGGCAATGCAGATGTTCCCGTCGGTCAATATACAGAAGAAATTTTCACCTATTTAGGCGGTTGGGATACAATTCAATCGAAATCGTCAATGGGGTCAAGTGTTAAAGAAGTTCTTTCGCAAGTTGAGAGTGGCAGTGTTGACTGCGGTATAGTTTATTCTACCGATGCAGTAACTTCGACAGGCGTTAAAAGTATTGCTACTGCTCCTGAAAATTCACATAAACCCGTATCATACCCCATTGCAGTTTTGGAAAATGCAGAGCATAGCCAAGGTGCAATAGATTTTATTGAATTTTTAAATTCCGAAACAGCCTCCGAGGTTTTTACTGAGATTGGGTTTGGAATTGTGGATTAAGGTATTTAAGCACAATGGCGTGTTAAAATATATTCATCTTTTTTACTGTAGTCATTCTGTTTTATTGATGTAAAACGGAATGACTACTAAGTAATTTCAGAAAAAAAGGCGGGTGAAACCGAATGGATATGTTTCCTTTATATAATTCATTGAGAATATCGGCAATTGCAACATTCATTGCACTTTTAACAGGTGTAGGTGCGGCATATGCAGTATTTAAAATGCCGAAAGTTTTAAAAGGAATTTTTGATACGATTTTAACTATACCAATGGTTTTGCCGCCTACTGTTGTGGGGTATTTCATACTTGTTTGGTTTTCACCGAAAAGTTTTATCGGCGGAAAATTACTTGAATATTTCGACATTGTAATTACAATGCGGTGGTATGCATCTGTTATTGTTGTCAGTATAATTGCATTTCCTTTCATATACAGAACTGTCAGAGGTGCTTTTGAGAGTCTTGATAATAATATTGTTAATGCGGGAAGAACATTAGGAATGTCGGACTTTTCTGTTTTTGTGCTCGTGATGTTGCCTAATTGTAAACAGGGTATATTGGCAGGAACGGCTTTGGCTTTTGCAAGAGGTTTAGGTGAATACGGTGCAACAAGTATGGTTTCGGGATATATTGCCGGTAAAACAGCAACTGTTTCTACATCTGTTGCGTATTTTTGGCAGATTAATCAGCAAGATAAAGTTATGTATTGGGTGTTAATAAATCTTATAATTTCATTTATATTTATGATTTTACTAAATATATTTAACAAGGAAAAGAGGAACAGAACATAGGAATTCTTCCGAAATGAGGTGTGAAAAATGCTTGAATGTCGTATAAAGAAAAAATTAGGCAATTTCACACTTGATGTAGATATAACCGCTAATGACGGAGTAACCGCACTTTTAGGTGCATCGGGCAGCGGAAAAAGTATGATATTAAAATGTATTGCCGGAATAATAAAGCCAGATAGCGGTTTAATACGTTTGGGAAATGTAACCCTTTTTGATTCTGAAAATAAAATAAATCTTCTTCCGCGAAAAAGGCACACAGGTTTCCTTTTTCAAGATTATGCGTTATTTCCGAATATGACAATTGAAAATAATATTTACTGCGGAACAGATAAAACTGCGAAAAAATCACAAAGAAAAGAAAAAGTCAAAGAAATTGCAGAAATTTTTCGTATAAGTCCGCATTTAAATAAATATCCTTATCAGCTTTCAGGAGGTGAAAAACAACGTTCGGCACTTGCAAGAATTTTTGCGGGAAAACCCGATATACTTATGCTTGATGAACCTTTTTCCGCATTGGACAGCCATTTACGTTGGGAACTTGAAACAGAATTAACAGAGATTTTTTCAAAATTCAAAAAAACGGTTCTCTATGTTTCTCATAACAGAAATGAAGTTTACAGGCTTTGCGATAATATAACTGTTTTGAACGAAGGAAAAAGTCTTATAAGTAAAGGAAAAAAAGAACTTTTTGATAATCCCGAATATGTTCAGGCGGCGAAATTGACAGGTTGCAAAAATATTATAAAAGTTGAGCCAAAAGAAAATATGCTTTATGTGCCGGATTGGAACACATATATAGAATGTAAATCTCCTTATGATGTAAATTATATAGGCATAAGAGCTAATCATATAAAACCTTTGTTTACATTTAATCCAATGACAAAAGAAGATAAAAAACAAATTGCTGCCGCTTTTCCTTTTGAAATTATTTCAGAAATAAGTGATACATTTACCGATATACTAATGGTTCGTCGTAAAGAATCTTTCTCCGTACCATTACGTTGGGAGATGTCTAAAGAAGACCGAGAAATTTTACGAAAAATGCCGCAGGAACTGGTAATATTAAAAAAATCAATACTGTATTTGAGGTGAAAAATATGAAAATTGCTGTGCTTAAAGATTGTGACGGAAACATTTCGGAATTTTTTAATGCTGTTTGTTTTGATATATATGAGAAAAAAACAGATACTTGGAGTGTTATTAATAAAATAAGTTTTCCAAAAATTGAACCGAATATTCCGAAAATTTTGCGTAAAAATACTGAAGAATTATTGTCAACTGTTACAGATTGCAGTGTTATTGCGAGTAAAGGTTTGAGAGGTATACCTTATTCTGTTTTTGATATGGCAGGTTTTCATATTTTTGAAATACAAGAAATCAACAGCGAGATTTTAGACGAAATAGTTGATGATGTCAGAAGTGCTAATATTACAAAAACTGAAAATAAAGAAATAATTACTTCTTCATTCCCCACCGAAACGGCAGTCGCAGGTGTATATGAATTGGATTTAGTAGCATTGCAAGAAAAATTCCCCGAGATTTCCTCTAAAAAAGCGTTGCTTGATTTTATGAACAATACACCTTTTATGTATCTTAATTTAATTTGCAAACATATTCCGCCTTGGATTGAAAATAGCGGAAAATATAATATAGAAATAAAATATGCCGATAAAGATTTGACCAAAGCAGTAATTTCAAAAAAATGTGCTATTATATAATACGGAGAAAAATTATGACTAATTTTAATAAACTTTCAGATAATATTCTGCAACTTTCAACAGGTGTTTTTTCAGGAGTAACGAGCTATGATACTTATGAAAAAGGCGAACTTTCAGGATTAAAACTTTCTGAAAAAAATATGGTTTTAACTCACGCAGGTGAGCTTGTTCCCGCATATACAGAAAATCACAGACGTAAAAATAAATATGCTGTTGAATTTCATAGAAACGGAATGATAAAGGCTGTTTATTTAGAAGAACAGCAGGAAATTGAAACACCAATCGGCACTCTTCCGGCTGAATTAGTTACTTTCTATGACAGCGGTGAAATCAACAGAGTTTTTCAATTAGACGGAAAAACAGACGGACTGTGGAGTGAAGAAGAGGAAATTGAACTTGCCGTTTCTTTAAATTTCGATTTTGATTTTTCCCAATTTACCGCAAAAATAAATTCTATCAGCTTTTATAAAGAGGGTGATATTCGCAGTATCTGCCTATATCCCAGAGAAATAATTTTCGTTAAAACAAATAATATTGAAGTGCCTGTCAGAAATGGTTTTTCGTTATATCCAACAGGAGAGCTTGAGAGCATTGAACCGTCAGAACCTTTTAAAATCAAAACTCCCGTCGGGGAAATTTTTGTTTATAATCCTAATGCAATAGGCATAAATGCGGATAATAATTCATTACGTTTTTATAAAGACGGCAAAATTTCAGAATTAATTACTTCTGAAAATCGTGTGGCAGTTCAAACCGAAAGCGGACATTTGCGTATTTTCGCACCCTATGAAACAGAAAATCCCCTTGACGGCGAAAGTTTGATGACAATTGGTTTGCACATAAAATTTGACTATGAATCCGACATTGTCACATTTACTTCAAAAGACCCGCCTATCTCATTTTCTCTTTCAAAAACTCGTTTTAACATCGTTCCATACCTCTCTTGTTCCTCCGATTGCAGCTCTTGCAGTATGAAGTGTTCTCTCTAATATCTTTTTTTACTTTTCTTCTTATTTTAGTTTATTACACTTCCCTAAGTTCCCTAAGATCCTGTTCAGCAACTTGACAAACGAGTAGAAGTGTGATAAAATAAAAAAATAAGAAGAAAATATCCGAGCGACATAAGTCGCAAACAATTTGAAGAAATAAAAGCAAAATTATTATCTGCAATAAAAGCCACAAGACCGCGAAAATACGACATTTATGACGTGTTTTGTGTGATAAGTTTCAGCGATTACGGCTTGCACATAACAACACAGGCACGGCATCGGAACTTGTGAATTATATTCCGATTATGAAATTTATAATACATCTTTTTTATCGGCATCATAGCATTTTTCTTCAGCAGTATCGGCATTTTGTATGGTTTTTGAAACAACAATAATCATTGTTGTTTGTGAATTTCTCCCCTGTTTTTCACGTTCATTTTCAACTAATTTTCGCAAAATTCTGTCGAGTAAACTTTCGTCATTTTCGTCCG
>JAISIJ010000362.1 GCA_031262245.1 Oscillospiraceae bacterium
TCACACGTTTTTTCAAAATCTGTTCTGCAAACCCTAAAACCCATAACATAAAAATAATGTTCATAGATACGCAAATCAATCGGAATGTCCTTTAATTCAATCTTTTCGTGCAACAACATTTCCTGCAATAATCGTCTGTATTCAGTATTTATTCGGGAATAATGTTGTGTTTCTTGGCGGAATTTATAAATATTGCTATCAATTTCATTTGATGTTGTCCAGTCGGAAACAAGCATATTATTTTGGTAGTATGTGCCTAAAAAACTATCTACCTTTCCCCACCAACTTTTTTCAATTTTATTTAATGCTCCGCTTTCGATTATTATAGAGAATTTTTCGAAAATCTCTTTTATTTCTTCTTTTGAATAATCCATTTGTATCCCCTCCTGCCCAAAAACTACAATTAAATTTAATTATTGCTTTGAGATAATTTAATATCTTTAAAAGATTTAAGGTATTCAAGATAGTTTTCTATTTCTGTTGTAAAAAACTTATCCATTCCTAAGGATTTGCAATATTCAACATCACTTTCACACAAAGAAATTACCTCTTTAAAATCTTTTTCTGTAGGATTGGCAAGACTTTTTAAAGTACCCTTTATAGCACAATCATAAAAAGAAACGTCTTTAATTCTTGTAGCGACAGGAATTTCTTTTAATAGAAAAGGCTCTTTTAAAATCATTTCTTGAATTTTATTTTGGAGTTTTAGCCGTTCTTGGGTATTGTTAAGTTTTTCGTATTGAGTGTGTATTTCAGATAATTTCTTCCGATAATCGCTCTCGTTTTTATAGCATTTATCCATTTTAGCAAGAATTTCAGCTAAGTTTTCACTCCCCATTTTCTTTTTCCTCAAATTGATAGAGTTCCAAAACCCCGAAAAAGTCAATAATTTTTTCTTCGGAAAACTCTAAAAATTCTAAAGTCTGTTTTATTTTTTCTCCCGAAAAATAAGACTTCAAGAATTTATTCGGATTGGAATTTTCTTTGTTTACTGGCTCTGTAGATGGATTTTCGGGAGTAGTATCTTTTGTAACCATTTCGTCATTTTCGGTGGTACAAATACCACAACTGGTATTTTCTGTCGAATTTTCGTCATTGTTGGTTTTGGTGTTCGCGGTATCTTTTGTAACCGTTCCGTCATTTTCGGTGGTACAAATACCACAACTGGTATTTTCTTCTGATTTTTCCTCGCTGTCGGGTTGGGAGTTTTCGGTGTTTTCGGCTTTTGTTTCAGTTTTTTCTTTTGATTTTTCCTGTTTAATTTTTTTCGGTTTAATAGCAGAAACGCTGTTGTTTTTAACAAGTTCTTCTTGCTTTTCTGCCGTTAAACTTGCTAATTCATTCGCTTGTGAAATGCTTATTTCGTCTTTTTCAACCGCCTGTTTTATGGCTTCAATTGCGTTGTTTTTGACGTTTTCAACCTTTTTTATTTGTGAATCGGAAACACCTAATTTTATCGCAATTAATTCTCGGATACGTCCGCTGACTTCGCCGTTTGTTTTTTTTCTATCAAAAATATCCTTATACTTCTCGTAACAACGCATTAATTCGCTTGCTTTTAATCTCCGCTGAGTGGTATTCAGGTTCATTAAACTTTCATCTTCTTCGTCATCGGAATTATAAGTTCTTATAGAACAAGGAAGAATGTCGGTATAACCTTTTTCTTCGTGCAGTCGGCGAACCGCTTCCCTGCGTTTGTGTCCGCTGATAATTGTATAAGTGCCGTCTTCGTTGTCTTTTACAACTAAATTGTGTTGGACTCCTTGAGTTTCAATATCATACATTAACAACTCAATGTCCTCATCGTCAATGCTGAAAAAGTTTTTGTCGTTAGGCAAAACTTTATCAAGGGACAACATTTTAATTCTTTGTGGAAAAGAATACGCATTAAAATCAGCCCTATTCTGTTCCATTCCTGCGGAAAATGCACGTTTAGCCATTATTTTTCTCCTTTTGGATTATTTCTAAAACTTCTTCTGCCAAGTCTGCGTATTTCATAGTTGAGGTATTATTCATATATTCGCTTGCCGTTAAGTCGTAATTTAAGCTGTTTTGGATTGCAAAACTGGAAGGAATTATCGTATTTAAGAGTTGTTTTTGATAACTTTCTTTTGCCCATTCAAGCATATCTTTTATACCCTGCGTTTTTTTGTTGTACTTGCAAATAAAAGCACCGCCAAATTTGGCGGTGCTTTGTGAAATTTCTTTCTGCACGTTTGTTAAGCCTTCAACCGAGAATTTCCCGAGTTCCATAGGAACAAAAATATAGTCACAAATGTTCAGAATTGACTTTGTTTCTTCGTCCATTTTAGGAGGTAGGTCGAAGATTTCAATGTCGAAAATGTCCCCTGTTTCGATGTTGTCGGACTAGCTTTCCCACAAATCCAAGAATATATTTTCATATCTTGAATGTTCACACCGGTTTTCAAATTGGTCTTTTGCGGTATATTTTTCGCCGTTAGGAGGGGAATTAAATTTAAAAAAGTTGTGTGCATTTCTCTGTGTATCGCAGTCTATTACAAGTGTTTTCATACCTGTTTTAGCGTACAAATACGCTAAATTTATTACGGAGGTTGTTTTTCCAACCCCTCCTTTGTTGTTATAAAATCCTAATTTCATTGGATTTCCTCCTTAATTTTTTCTTTTTTATTTTTTGGTTTTACCAAATAAGCTGTTAAAAGTCCTGTTCCTAACATTAATAAAAATATCAAAATCTGTGTTGGAACACTTAATTTGTTCATTAAACATCCGCCATAAAAACCTGCCAATAGACCTATAGCCATAAAAATCATTGTAATGCGAAAATGTCCCTCTTTAGAACATTTTAATACGGATATTTCAAGATTAGCTTTTTCAGCATTAAATTTTTCATTAAATAATTCTTTTTGCA
>JAISIJ010000367.1 GCA_031262245.1 Oscillospiraceae bacterium
TCTCCGCCGACAGAAACTTGTCCGCCGTTCATATCAAGATACGCACTCTCATAAACATATACATTTCCTGTAACATTCAATGTTTTTCCGTTAAGGTCAAGGGTGCCGGATTTGATATAGACATAATCCGCGTCCATATCGGCATTTAATTTTGTATCTTCTGTTACTTCAATAATACGAATGTCGTCAGCATTAACGAAAATCGCATTGGTAATACCTTGAACAAAATGGGATTGATTAAAAGAAGTGACAGTTAACATCAACATTAAAAATGCTAAGATAAATGCCGTAACTCTTTTGGTTGCTATTTTTGAAATTTTTGTTTTCACTACTCCATCTCCTTGTGTTAATGTTTAATAATAAAAAGACATAATCAAAAAGACTATGCCTTAAGCTTACAATATTTTATATATGTACACACAGAAACAAAACCTACAAGTAAATTATTCCGATAGCTTAAAATTATCGAAATTGATTTTGAATTTAAATTTGTCATAGCCCATACCTTTTCGATACAACGCAACAAAATCACAAAAAAACTTAAAATATCCTATACGAAATGTAGTATTATAATCGCAAACTTCATACTCACTACCCCTTACACTACTGATTATACCATATTAATTTTAAATATTCAATGATTTTACACATATTTTTATAACATTACGTAAAATTCTATATATTAGTCACAATCAACAAAATATGCACACTTTTTTGTGAATTTTTCATAAAAATATAAGCTCTTTGACTATATGCTTTCTCACGGTGGCATTTGGATTTTTAGCAAAATCGTTTTAACAAAAAGAAGGCTATGTCAAATACATAGCCCTTGTTAATAGTTAAAATTAAAAATTACAATGCCGCCGAAAGTGAACCTACAAGATTGTAATTTGGATTTTTAGCCAAAATCGTTTTAACAAAAAGGGGGCTATGTCAATACATAGCCCTTGTTAATAGTTAGAATTAAAAATTACAATGCCGCCGAAAGTGAACCTACAAATAGGTGTTGAAGTCCTCGTTTAATTAAGAAAATTAAGTTGCGTTTCAAGTACGAGGAGATTCTCGAAATGGGTACACGCCCTACGTGCTCGAACTGGATGCACGCCCTGCGTGCCTAAAAATTCCATTGCAGAGTAATTTTATGTCCGTTATAAGAGATAATATTACTTTCGGAAATCGGTTTTGCACCGCCGATATTCGGAATAATATCAGTTATTGCAGCATCAATATTACAGAGTGCATCGTTTAAACCGTCGTCACATTGAATGTTCATTTTAGTATCGGCAAATTCATACCATTCCTCGTAACTTGTAATTGCGGCAGCTTCAGCTTTAAATTCTTCGATTAAATCTTTCGGATATTTTTTGAAAGTATAGTAAAAAGCATCCACAAAGCTGTTGCCGTCTTCCAGTTTTGAATTAACCTCTTTGATTCTTCCGCCGTTTCTTGAATAATATTCTCCTGAATAAGTACCGTAATTGTCAAGATAATTCAAGAAAAGGTATCCGGCATAATAGCTGTTAATATCTTCGGTGGTATTGCTGAAATCGCTAATCATATATTGTGCAATTTCCCAACGGTCAGAGAAATAAAAAGTCTTAGGTGTTTTACCGGAATAAACAAAACTATATCTGCCGGGTTCAAAATCTTTCATTCTGTTATTTCCGACGGTAGCCTCAGCTAAACCTTCCGCATACCAGTTAGGTATTCCCATAAGAGTAGTATACGGTATGGATATAAAAGACATACCGTGAGTAAGTTCGTGAGCAAAAATCATATCGAAAGGCAATTCCGAACCGATATTTTCAAATGTGCCGTCAGGGTCGATAACAGGAGTTGTAAAACTCATCCAATATGTTCCCAATCTCACTTCAAAACTTCTCGCCGGTTTTGTGTAAGAATAAAAATCACTTGTAGAACATTGTGCAAGGGCACTGTTTTCACCTAAATCCATAAACTTTACCGGGATTGTCATATCTTGATTAAGATTGAATCCGGCACGTTCCTCAATAATATCCAACGAACTTTCAAACCATTGCCCGTAAATATACTGATAAATAGGAACTTGCGGCTCAAAGTCGGGGACAGTTGTTGTTGTGGTGGGCGGCGGTTCGGAAGTAGTAGTGCCGGTAGTGGTGGAAACAGTCGTGGTAGTAGTTGCAGAAGTCGTTGAGGTAGTTGTTACGGAAGTCGTTGTAGTTGTTGCGGAAGTCGTAAAAGTTGTAGTTACAGTAGTCGTTGCAGATGTTGTGGTATCAGTCGTTGCAGATGTCGTGGTTGTTGAACTTGTAGTTGTCGTAGTTGTTAAAGTAGTCGTCGTAGTTGTTTCGGAAGTTGTGGAAGTTGTAGTAGTGGTTACTGAGGGCGTTGTAGTTTCGGTTGTCGAGACAGAAGTGGCAGAAGTTTCCGGTGGTTCTGTCATTGTTGTTGAAATATCGGTGGTGGTTATTGTGACATCGGCAGGAGGTTCTCCCACAGGTAACGAATCAACAGTCCCCAACAGAACGTCAATAATTGTTTTTAAATCATTTACATTTAAAGCATCGCCGTCGTCACCCAAGAAATGGCAGTTGGCGTTTTTATAGTACTGACTGTCATAAGGCAGAACAAGTTTGCGTTGGATATGTTTGCTTAACAGGATAACATCGGTAATTTTCGCCGGCTCATTGTCACAGTCAACATCACCGTATGTAACATCAGCATTTGCCGAAATCGGAACAATAAAAGACAGCAACAAAATTGCGAAAGTGAAAAATTTTAATTTTTTAAATTTCATAATACTCACCTCTCAAGTCTAAGTATATACCCTTTTAACGTTGCTGTCAATTGTTTTTCAAATAAAAAAAGCAGATAAATCTGCCTTTTTCATATAAAATCACTTATTTTGTAAATAAGAATAACTAATAAACCTGTCCTAATGCTTTCTTTTCTGCTATTTTATAACGGCGGTGGCTGTCGCCACCGCACTCCTTTTTATGGAGAGTGAGTGGGGGACTCCGCCCCCACAAGCCCCTGTTTTTTTATGCACCTATATGTAAAAAAACAGGGTATTAAGACAGGTCTAATATCCTAATTTAACTTTGTAAACCCCATTACGGTTAAGGTGCATAAACAATTCAATTCTGACTCTGTCACGATATTCCGGTTTTGCAAGATAATAAGCATAAAAATCCGCCAAAGCAATAATCTCCGTTGCCCTGCTTTCAAGTTTGAAGTTTGAAAAACCCATCGGAACATATTTATCAAAAATACCCTCAGGTGTGATAACGGTAGGATAATCCAAAACGTCATAAAGACTGTATTTTTCCCCATTATCACAATGAAAAGGAATAGGCGTAAATTTTTCTCCGGTTTTCAAATGGTTAATATAGTTAATCGAATTTTGACCGATATTGTTTTGGTGTTCGTGGCGTCTCGGACAATTCGGAATACACACTTCATAACACAAAAATTCACATTTATCTTTTTCTTCAATTGTTTCCAAAAAATCAAATTGATTATTGAGATTATAATCCAAAACCACCATTTTATAGTCTTTTTTCAGTTCCGCAAGCAACTCGTCCTTATCTTCAATATGCTTACAAGTTGAGCTTACAACAGGATATTTCGGATAATTTTTGCGGATATATTCTTCCAAAATCGGAGAAACAACGATTACTTCATTTAAACCGTTGTGAGCAATTTTCAATAAATAATTACAATATTTATCGTCAAGATGTTCTTCGGTAATAAGCGGATTTGTAAAAGTATACCTAATCGGCACACCCCAAGAGTTAAAATCTTCAATAATTTTCGGATAAATTTTCGGGTCGATAGCGACCTCTTCAATGCGTCCGCCGTTCCAAAGAGAAAGCGGAAAATCTCCGTAAACACTTGCTACCCGAATGTTTTCACGAAAACGTTCGGGTTCATATTTAATCATATGCAAAATCAGCATATTCAGTTTATAGTTGCGTGCAAAAGATGGTAAGTGAAAATTAACCATTTTATAATCCTTTTTTGTTGTTTCCGTAATATTTTTTCAACCGAGATATTTTTTTAAAATCAGCTGCAATTTTTTCACATCAATAGGCTTTGCAATATAATCATCCATTCCCGCTTTCAAACAAAGGACTTTGTCTTCATTAAAAGCATTGGCAGTCATTGCCACAATCGGGATTTGTGCGGCATAAGGAATGTCAAGTTCACGTATTTGCTTTGTTGCGGAAAGTCCGTCGAGGATAGGCATTTGAACATCCATAATAATCAAATCAAGAGCAATCGAATGGTCTTTGAAAATTTGAACAGCCTCTTCACCGTTCACGGCTTGCTCAAAAGTCACACCTGTATCACCCAAAATTCCCTTGATAATCTCACGATTAATTTCATTATCATCAACAATCAGGATACGTTTTCCGGAATAATCATCAAATTCAAAAATCTCAGTTTCATCATCTGTATCATCTGTTTTAACTAATTCTGCAAGTTTACTGTATAAAACAGAAGGCAGAATCGGTTTTGAAAGATGTTCATAAACACCCAAAGCCGCCGCCTCATCGTTGATTTTCGTCCATTCTTCGGCAGAAATTACAACTATATTACAGCTCTTGTCAATAATCTGTTTCAATTTTTTAATAGTTTCCACGCCGGACATTTTCGGCATATACCAATCGCAAAAGATAATATTGTAAGGCTCGTTGATACTCAAGGCAAGTTTTGTAAGTGAAATGGCTTCCTCACCGCTACTCGCAATGTCACAACGCATTTTATACGATTTAAACAAATTACGCAAGTATTTTAACATAAAATCACTGTCATCAATGATTAAAAGCTTTGTTAAATTGCGATATTTCTTAGCCTTTTGAAAATATGAACATTCATTTCCCCATTTAGTTATGAAATTAAAGGAAAAAACAGAACCGTTGCCGACTTCACTTGTCACGGAAATAGTTCCGCCCATAAGTTCAACGATTTTGCGGCAAATCGAAAGCCCCAAGCCGGTTCCGCCGAATCTACGAACAACTCCGCCGTCGCCTTGTTCAAAAGCATCAAAAATTTTACTTTGAATTTCCGAAGGAATTCCGATACCTGTATCGGAAATATCTATAATAATTTTACTTTTCTCGTCATCAATTACTTCTTCACGGACTTTTAATGAAATCTTGCCGCCCTCAGGTGTAAATTTACAGGCATTATTTAGGATATTTAAGATAACCTGTGTCAGACGCAGTTGGTCACTAATCATATTTTTTCGGAAAGCTTTTTCCAAATCAATGTCAAATTGCTGGGCTTTTTCGTCAATTTTAACTTGAACAGTATTTATAATTTTTTCAAGCATTTGTGAAAAATTAAATTCCGAGTGATTTATTTCCAGTTTATCCGCATCAATTTTACTCATATCCAAAACATCGTTGATAATTCCTAAAAGTTGATTAGATGCTTGGTCGATTCTGTCAAGGTAATAATTAACATTTGCAATATTAGTACATTTTCTCGCAAGCAAATTCATCCCGATAACAGCGTTAATCGGCGTTCTGATTTCGTGTGACATACGAGAAAGGAAATCAGTTTTTGCACGGGCAGCTCGCAAAGCGTTCTCTTTTTCAATGGTTATATTTTTCAAAAGATTGTATCTTATTACAGCGGAAACATTAATCATTGCAGCAGAAAGCAGAATTTGTTTTTCGGTTTCATCGAAAAAATACGGTTTCGGAGCGTGAGCAAGACCTAAAAATCCCCAAAAATCACTTTGCATTTTAATGGGAATAAGAATTATTGACGCAGCTCTGCCGATATTATCAATTTCCTGTATATTTTTACTTAAAAACTTAGGGTAAGTGTTAATAATTTTGAAATTATTGTCTGTTGTACTGTTCCATTCAGGTATGGTTTTTTCATATTCAATGGTAATTTCACCGACTTTATAGTCCTCTTTATGCGAAGAATTCCAACCGTAAAGACGTTTTGCACAGAGATTCCCATTATTATCAATATAATTTTCCCAAATAGAAATACAGTGTCCTCCGACAGATTTTGCAATTGTTTTAAGACAATTTCTTGTTATACTTTCAAATTCTTCAAGGCTGTTAACCTCGCTTGACATATGAATATTTGCAATTTCGGAAGTTGTTACAAGCAAATTTTCTCTGTTTTCGACTTTTGCTTTTGCAATGTTAATGTCAGTCGTATCGGTAATATAGGACACAATTCGCAAATCATCGCCGAAGTTAATTCGCTTAATCGAAACGGTGTAGTAACGCAAATCATTATCAATGACGAGGTTCGTATCAAAGGAAACGTCATTCTGTTCGCCGTTCAAAACGGATTTATAATTTTCCAAAATATTTCCTGTTTTTTTGCCGTTCGGTAACTCTTCCGTAACTGAATTTTTAATATATTCCCATAAATTCTTTTTAACATCATCTTTGCCGTCAAAGTTAAATATTTCAACTGCCTTAGTATTACAGTCAATAATATTCAGCTTTTCGTCCAATAAAAGGCAAATATGCGGACAAGCATTAAGCATTTCTGTAGTCATATCTACAAAAAAATTCAAAGTTCTGGAACGATTTTTCACATCTGTTTTTAAAACTTCAATGTCTGCCTGTGATTTCAAAAATTCATTTGTAAAATTTTCTCTGAATTTTACCATACTTTCAATATCAACTACATCGCCTTTGAGAATTAACGGCTTGCCGTCAGCAGAATAAGTGGAAACATATGTCATAGTGTAGATGAAATTAGTGTTGCGTGCTTTTTTATTATACATATAGTATCCGACTTTTAAATAACTGGTAGTATCTCCGGACACATATTTTTCTATATTTCCTAATAATCTTTCAAATTCTTCTTTTGAAAATTTGTCAGAAAGTTTCACTAAATCACCGTTTAAATCTTCGGAAGTATATCCCAAAAAATCAGAAAGTTCGTTAGTGAAAAAGATTTTTTTATTCAAAATGTCAATTTCATACTCGCCCAAGCTGTTAAATTTATTAACATCAGCAAAATATTTCATAGCTTTCTTAATATTTTCCTGCTTGGAAGCGGTAATATCACGCAAACTTCCAGAAAGAATCAGCGGTTTATTGTTTGCATCATATTCCATTACAGCACAACGCTCACGAACCCAAATAATCTCTTGAGTTTGGTTAATTATTCTAAATTCGCACTCATTTTTGCCGTTTTTAAACACAATTTCACGATGCTCAAGAAATTTTTTCCTGTCATCATCATAAATATATTCCTGTAAGAGGTTTAAATCTGAAAATTCATTGTCAGAAGTGTCAATAATTTCTCTTATATTGTCATTTCTGAACACCTTATTTTCTTTAAAATCTATTATAAAAAACCCGTTATTAAATTTTTGTGCAAAGTCATAAAAAGCATTTTCTATTTTTAATGTAGAAAAATCCATACATCATACCCCATTGTGCTTGATATTGTAATTATATCGAAAAAAGGTGAATAAATTATGAACAAATTGTAATAAAACTTATTTTTTAATAATTGGATAATAAAATATCCATTTTTATCAGCTAAAACTACATAATAAAACAAATAATCAACCAATGTTTGATTTAAAGCAGTAAATCGTTAAACAATACACTAAATAATTAAAATAAATTACAAAATATAGATTAAGCGAATACTATACTGATATAATTTCACATTCAGCACAGTAACCATTTTCGCTAAGTTGGAAAAAAGTACCGTTTTCAAGCAATATCGCACCGGAATGATGTACCCTATTGCCCTTAGGAGAGTACATATCAGGAATATTATGGTTAACAAGATACCAAACACCGTTTTGCTTGGTAACAGTAGCCATAATATCTTCATCAGATTTTTCATTTTTATAACAATTTTTGTATACGTGTCGTTTGTAAAGAGGCATATTATTATATAAATTCAAAATATTGGTTTCATAAAACTGCCCTGTCTTTCCATTAATCGGTGACATTAAATGTAAACGCACAACTTCCCGCGAAAAACTTTTAACACCGCAAAAAGGGCAAACCGGATGTTTCGGGTCATTCAAAATATACCATTTCGCCAAACAATCGTCATATTCGCACTTATGAAGCTGGTCAAGCGTGTGCAAAAGTCCCCTCTCCCACTCCATCGCCGTCGGGCGTAACGAGGGATTGTGCAAACCCACAACAAATGCCTTCAAAAATAATTCTTTGAGATAAGGTCCCGATTGTTCAATTGTAACTTCCAAATCTTTGGGTTTGTTGGAAAAATCTTCGGGATTTTCAATAAACAAAGCTTCGCTGCCCATTGCCAAAAAATCGTCACTTTCGGCACTTTCAGATGAATGAATTTTCGGTCCTATCAGAGGGTGACGGAAAAAAATGTATTCATAAATCAGCACAGCAAGAGCGTGCAAATCTGTCAAAAGTGAGGGTAATTTACGCTCCGGGTCGTCAATTTTAAGCTCGGAAGTTTCCAGTACTTCCGGGGCGATATAATTTCGAGTTCCCGCAACAGCAGGGTGAAAAATTCCCGGAACAACAAGACCGTCAATGTCAATAACCACGGCGGTACCTGACTTTGGGTCGATTAAAACGTTATTACTCGAAAGGTCTGAATGAGCCAAACCGGCTTGGTGAAGACGGCGAACAGCAGTCGAAAGGTCAAGGGAAATTTCCAACATTGTCTTAAAATTTCCAAGTTCGTTTATATTCAAATATCGGCGATTTTTCGATGTAAACCATTTGCTTTTTTTGTCAGCCCCAAGCAATGGTAAAGCTTTTGATGCTTC
>JAISIJ010000301.1 GCA_031262245.1 Oscillospiraceae bacterium
AAATCATTTTCCGCACCTTCAATAAAAATTTCCGATATGCCGATTCATTCGATAAATAATGTTACTGTTAAAGAATTTAAACCATTTTCTTTACAGGACTTGCAATTGCCGTCAAAAACAACAAGCTTAAATATTCCCAATATTCTTTTTAAGGAAAACAAATTTACTGCTCCTGTTATGCCTAATATAAAAACCCCTGAAACTGACATCAAAGAATTTATAAAGCCTATTCCTTTGGATATTAATATCAATAAATCCAATACCGTTATTCCTGAAAGTAGCTTTATTAAGCCTGAAATTATTGTATCTGTTAAAAATAATATTAAACCTATCGAAGTTAAAAATAAAAATTTTATTTTTAATACGGAACAATTAAATATTCCTAAGACTTTGAAAATAAACAGCGATATTCCTGCTTTTGTTAAACCCGATACAGCTCCGATAAAAATTAATAACAACTCTAAGATAAGTATTATATCTAAAACTTTTGTAAAACCGGATATAAACTTATCGAAGATTAATAAGAACCCAAAACCCGACATAAAGACAAAAAAATTTGAAAAACCGAATACACAAATAAAAGTCATTCCGGAGCGTTCTGTATTGTCATTTTCCGTGCCTAATACTGACACAATTTACAAATGTATTTCAAAAGAATTTAAAAAGGTAATTTAAATGAAAAATAATGAGATTTTGATTTCGGCTAAATTTGAAAACAGAGAACAAAGCAACTTCTCTGAAATCTTTTTGCTTGTTTTGAAAGATATTACTTTAAAATCTCTTATTGAGGCAATTTATTACGGACTTGAAAAAAATGATAAACAATTATTCGGATTGTTTGAAAATTATATAAAAACACATAAACAAATACCGGTTTTATATAACAAAAAAGGTGATAATTCCATAATTGACATTACAAAAGACATAGAAATTGAAGAAGAAAAAACGCAAGATGACGGAAAAATAAAAAAAGTAAAAGATAAAATTTCGGTTTTGGATGCGGAAATAGATAAACTGGGTTTTGTCACGACTATTTGTTTGCTGTTTACTTTTAAAAATTCAATAGCTGATTTAAAACCCTTGTTTTCCGAAGAAACAAGCAGTTATATTCTCAAAGAAAAAGACACTCTTGAATATAACATCAGCACTCGCCGATTAAACGTAATAGAACCGTCGGTTATAGATATAATCGCACCTCCCGAAATGCCGAAAAAAGATAAAACCTCTTGGATAGATATTTTACTTCCTTTTGTTTTAACGACAGGGGGTATGATTGGTGCGAGAACTTTAATAATGAAATTGATGCCCAACAATTCAAGTATGGGGAACACAATGATTTTGATGTCGGCGGCAATGGGCGTGGTTTCATTAGTTACGTCTGTATATAATTTCTTTAAAAAGAAAAGAGATTACTCAAAAAATGTTGCCGAATGGAAAAAGAATTACGAAAACTATATTCAAAGAATTTTAAAACAAATAAAAGAATGGCAAAGCAATGATATAAATTATTTGTGTAATGTATATCCCGGTGCGGAAGTTTTGTTTGACAGAATAAAAAATATTGACGGCAGTATTTTTTCACGTTCGCAAAACGACAATGATTTTATGAAAATTGCATTGGGTATATCTGAAAATATAAAACCTTTATTTGAAATTAAAGGTGAGAAAAAAGATAATATTTTTTACGATGTTTACTATATCACAGACGGAAAATTAGAAAGTATAGATATAATTCCGTTGTCAATCCGTAAGTATCTGCACATAGGAAATAAACTCCGAAACGGACTTAAAAATCTTACAAATAAAGAATTGCTGACAGATTTGCCTTATAATTTAGCTAATAAAACAGCCTATGTCGGAGAAAACAAAGAATCGTTACCGGCAGGTTTTAAATATTTAACAGGTGAAAAGTTACCGCCTTTGCTTTTAGATTTAAAAGATACAGGTGTTTTAGGTGTTATTTGCGGCGATAATCAAACTTCGTTACATTTTGCAGAGAATATAGTTTTTGAGCTCACATACTATCACTCTCCCGAAGATTTGCAATTTGTTTTCTTTTTTGACAAAGAAGACGATTTTTCAAAACAAACCGAGATTATAGAAAACTTTAAATTTCTTCCTCATACTAATGAATTGTTTGAAGGAATTTCACAGTTTGTATTTAATAAAGAAAGTTCGGGAAAAGTATTCGGACAACTCTTAGCTATAATGAACGAACGTGTAAAATCCTCGGATAAAGAAAAAGAAGAAGAAAAATCAGTTAGTACAGCATTAACTCAAATTGTTTGTATTGTTTTTTATGATTATGACATAAAAGAAAGCGGCTTTTCAAAATTTCTGCCCGAAGTGCCGAAAGAGGGAGAACCTTATGTAAATAAATTCGGTTTGACTTTTATTTTTATTCAATCTGTTAAAGATAAACTGCCTAAATACTGCGGAAACATTATCAATATCAGCAAAGACATTAAAAAAGAAAGAAAAAGCAGCGTTCGATATAATGTTTTAAGTCGTGAAAGTTTGAATATTTTAAGTACCGAAAGCGAAACATCTAACAATAAAGCCGGAGGAACAGACAGTTTAATTGAATATAAAGAATTTGAAAATGAATTTATTTTTGATAAGTATGAAGAAAAAAAAGAAGATTTTCGTTTGGCTTTCAAAAGGTTGAGCTCTGTTTATTATACAAGAATTGCCGAAAACGGTAAAGTACCCTCAATGGTTACTCTTTTTGAACTTTATAATTTTACCGATAAAATGGTTTCGGAAAATAAAATCACAGAATATATTAAAGCAAATTGGGCGAATACGGAGAAGAATGACATAACAAGAAATCTGAAAATACCTATGGGGAAAAATGAACACGGAATAGTGTATTTGGATTTGTATGAAAAAGCGGACGGTCCTCACGGTTTGGTTGCCGGAACAACCGGCTCGGGTAAATCGGAAACAGTTATAACTTATCTTATAGGGCTGTGTATGAAATATTCTCCTATGGATTTGAATTTAATGCTTGTGGATATGAAAGGCGGAGGATTTTCCGACCGTTTGGGATGTTTACCGCATTGTGTCGGCGAAGTTACCGATACAGCAGGAGAATCTGAGGGAACTTCTGCGGCATATATGCTCAAACGTTTTCTTGAATCTTTAAATGCCGAAATTAAAAAACGTAAACTTTTACTTTCAGGCTTAGGCGTTGACAATACCGATTCATATATAAGGGCTTTGAGAATAATTAAAAAAATCAGAGATTTAAATAAACAGTTAACTGAAAAAGATTCGGAAAAAGCTAAACTCGTAATTTCCAAAATCGAAAAACACGAAAAACTATATAAGGATATACAAAATAACAGAGAAGAAATTGAAAAAATTGAACAGGAAATTAAAGAACTCGGTGAGATAGGTGAAATTGTTGACGGTGAAAAAGAGATAAATATTGTTGACGAAATACTCAAATTTCGCAGACAACTTAATCCAAAGCAGATACAGGCAATATTTGATGAAGAAAAAACAAAACCGCTTTCTCACCTTATATTAGTCGTTGATGAGTTTACTGAGCTTAAAAGATTTTCAAGCGAGAGTAATGATGTGGATTTTATTGCGGAAATTACCACGATTGCCCGTGTCGGAAGAACTTTGGGATTCCATATTTTGCTTATATCTCAAAATATTGAGGGTGCGATTACAGACGATATAAGAGTAAATTCAAAGGCGAGAATCTGTTTAAAAGTTGCAACAAAACAAGCTTCAAAAGAGATGATTGACAGTCCTGCCGCCGCCGCTCCGACAATGCCTTTAAACGGTCGGGCATATTTGCTTGTGGGTACAGGGACAAGATTTGAATATTTTCAATCTGCATATACCGGTGCTAATAAAAATATTAATATTTTACCCGCTGTTACGGTAAAACAAATACCGAATTCGGGAGAATATTTTGATTTTTATAATTCAACAAAAGACAATGTAATGCAAAAAGAGAAGAATAAAAATTCCAATGAAAACGATACCCAACTTGCATATATCGTCGAAAAAATAACAGAATTGGGTAATAAAAAAGAAACAGAAGTTCCTAAGAGAATATTCTTAGAACCGCTTTCGTCAAAAATTGCGGATGAAACAGGTTGGGAGGATTAATTTTGATTCCGAAACAAATGCAGTTTACTATCGGTAAATTCGATATACCGCTGACACAAGACCAACCCCCTTTTGAAATAGATTTATTGGATTCAAACATAATTCTTTTCGGTTCGGCAATGAGCGGTAAAACAACTTTTATTAAGACTTTTGTAAACATTCTTCATAAAAAATTCAATGAAAAACAGGAACAAATTTTTATACTGGATTTTGGAGGAGCGTTATCAAATTATAAGGACTTTCCTTTGGTTTCTGCATATTTTGATAACTCAAATGAAGAGTATGTTAAAAGATTATTTAAAATTGCCGAGAATATCTTAAAAGATAATATTGATAACAAACTTAAAAACCACAATTTCAGAGAAATAGACGAAGATATTATTCATACAACTCTGATAATTGAAAATCTTAATGCATTTATTGATGAGCCACGCTATACCGCATATCAAGAAAAATTGTCAAAGATATGTCGTGACGGTTTATCAAAAGGAATAAGTGTTGTTGTTACCGCTTCCGATACAAAAGGGCTGAGTTCTTATATGAGCAGTTTTAAACAAAAGATTGCTTTTGAATTACCGCAAGATAAATATTCTGAAATTTTCACCGGAAAAATACCGATAATCGGGAACAATCCCGGTCACGGTTTTGCTAATGCAACCATTAAACCGCAGAGTGCAGAGGGTAATTTCAGAATGAATTTACCGTATGAAGTTCAATGTTTTTTGCCTTATCGGGTAGAAAAAGCAAATAACGTTGAAGAAAATAAAAAATCTCAAACAGAGGAAGAGTTTTTTGTAAGCCTGAAAAATAAATTTGCTTTTTCCGATAATCAGTACACTAAAAAGGAAAAAAAATATCTTACTTTTCCGAAAGAACTTTTGAAAACGAATTATGAAATGCTGAAACAAATACCGAAAGAAGTAAAAAAAACAACTCTTCCTGTGAGTGTAGGTTTGGATTATGTTAATTTTGAACCTGTGACGATTGACTTCGGTAAATCACAAGTTGTTGCAATTTACGGTAAAAAAGAATTCGGGAAAACCAATCTTTTAAAACTTCTTTTAAATGGTTTAAATGAACAGTATACGGAACAAAA
>JAISIJ010000322.1 GCA_031262245.1 Oscillospiraceae bacterium
TTGAATCGTGCGGAACTTTGGGCATTTTACTTGAAATATATCGACAATCCCAAGTATGAGAAAACTTTTCTGGAACTTATTGAGAGTGAGGAGGCGTTTAAAGTGGCTACACAAGCATTGATTTCAATCAGCACCAATGAACAGGAGCGTTATAATTTGTTTGCTCGTCAAAAGGTTGAAAATGACTATAATCACGATATGGCGATGAGTGAGGAAATTGGTAGACAACAGGGACGTGAAGAGGGTATACAACAAGGCGTATTACAGGGTATTTTTCAGACCGCCAAAAGAATGTTAAAAAGAGGTAAAACAGTCAGCGAAGTTGTCGAAAACACTGGCTTAACCGAACAACAGATTATTTCCTTGAAAGAAGAAAATTAGATAGTAAATATATGGATTTGATGAATTAAAAAAACAAATAATGCTAAGATAAAAAAGCAGACTTCGAGAGAGGTCTGCTTTTTTAATCTATTTGAATGATAAAATCCTTATCAAAGAGTTGGTATTTTTCAATGAGTTTTCTCGAATCCTCATACTGCATAAAAATCATAATAACTGCCAAATACATATGAAAAGTCAACCCTGTTTTTCGACTTCCGGATTCCAAGTATACCATTGTAGAACGGCTTATCCCTAACTTCCTTGCAAAAGCATACTGATTTACACCAATACCCTGTCTTAATTCGGGCATATATTTCACCAATTTTTCGGTATATTCTTGCTGAATTTCCTTAATATGGTCTTTGTTCATATTCTACCACCTTGTTATATTATATTATACCATATCATTACCTAAAATTCACAAAATATACACATTATAAGGTATAATAGTTCAAGATTTTTGTGCAAAATGCACAAAAACAACTCGTTTATTTTGTGCATTATGACGGATATGTAGAAATTGTACTAATAAAGTAAAAAGTATGTGTAAAACTATTACATATTTTGAATTATTATGTTATAATTGATATATAGAGGGAGTATAAACTTGTTAAAGTAATACCTTATCATTAAATCGAAATATTATTAAGTGCGTTTTTCTTTTTTATTAATTCTGTTCTTTGTTGTGTTTTATTAAAGGTATAAACTATGACAAATTTAGATTCTAAAGATGTTTTAATTATTTTAGACTATTGGGAAGATTTACCGATAGGTTTTGTTGTTGTAGCTACATATATAAAATATTGTAAATTTAAGACATAGTATGTAACTATGTCTTTTTATTATAAATTTTAACATTAAGGGAGAAAAAAATGCGAAATTTATTCAAGAACTTGTCTAAAAGAACCATTGCCTTAATGACTGCTGTTGCAGTTACTATGACAATGGGAACAGTAGTTTTGGCATATGTAATCACTCATAACCAAGAACGCACGCCAAGTAATAATCCGTGGGATTATACTTTGTTTACAACAGGAGAAGGTCAATCATTAAAAAGTATATCTCAAAAGTTGGATATAAACGGTGATATTCGCTCGAACAGCGATATACTACTTAATGGGAATAATGCCGTTAAGGGTTTTGGAATTTCAGCAGGTTCTGTTGTTAGTTCTGATGGTACGTTAGATGTTGAATCAAAAATTGAGAATGCCGAAATTATAGAAGTCCCGAATGTTTGGGAAAATGTTTACGGCATTGCAAGTTCAAAAGATAATATCAATGCTGAAATCGGCAATACCGAAAATAATACAATTACTTTTGACAATCCTGTAATTTCTGATAACGATATGAATATAAATGTTTCAGCCGATGTTCCTCAAACTGAAACTGAAAATTCAGATGTAGAGGAAAAAGGAAAACTCGGAGTATTTGGGGCAGGATTTTTAACAAAAGTTTATGAAAATCCCGATAAATGGTCTGCAATTTTTTCTGCACTTTACGTAGATAGTGCAGTAGAAACAGACGAAACAGGAAAAAAAGACTTAATTTCTCTTGCCGAAAACAGTAATTTCATTCCCGTACAAGAGCAAAGTGTAGGCGATAACTGGGGCAATTATGAAAATTTACCCGCAAATGTTTTGAAAGAAAACTTTAATCCTAATTATCTTCCCGAATACTTAAATGAACTGAAAAAAGAGAATCCTGTATTTTCGGTAAATTCGGAAAACGCCGTTGTAATTAACGGAAATTATGATAATTCAACTGTAAACCCTGCTGATACTGCCGAAGCTGAAAAAATAGTAACGCAAGGCGGAAATTTTGCACTTAACGGAAATTATGAAAATCTTGAAGAAATTAAAATCGACAGTTGGGGTGGTTCGCAACTCGTCGGAAATTATCCGAATTTAAAATATATCTACAAAACAACTTGGGGTAATTTAAATCTTGCCGGTAATTTTCCCTCATTAGAATGTATTTATATGCCCGGAGGACAATTGCTTTTAGGCTCTGGAATTGAGGGATTCAACGGAGATAATATCACTTTTATTAATGAATACGGTTCAGTCATAATTTATACTGCAAAAGATACAACAATCACAAACAGCAGTATTGTTTCAACTCAAAATATTGCAATCAGAGGGGCAGGGAAAAATTCTGTTTCGACAAATTTAAACCTTGAAAATACGGTTGTAGCGGCAAATAATGGATTGATTTTTGAGGATATAAATGATAATAATCAAAGACGTTATGAAAATATTCCCCTGTTTTATTCAAGTGCACCTATTTCTCTTGTAAACTGTAATTTTGAATTATTACAGGGTGCTTTTATTACAAGAGAACGTTCGATTATAATGGCGACTTGTAATATTGATATTTTCAGAGGTTTTATTTTTTCTCCCGAAGGTATAAATGAATGGCAGGCAAGTTCTTCCATAGGTGTTTATATTGACACTTACAGTTATAATGTTGCAACTGCCGTGAACAGTCTTAATATACAACCTACAAGTTATTCAATAGGGCAAATTAAAGAAATAGAATATGCTGATTTTCCTGTAGAATTAACAGAACATATCGGAAATGCCGAGAATTTTTTGGCTGAAATATCTGAAGTAAAGAATGAAGATAATACCCAAACTGAAAAATTTATATTAACTGAATCAGATGGAACACCGGGAACATTTTATGTTAATTCTTATCTTTTGTCTGAAACTGATATAAATATCAATGCGGATAATTTAAAAAATACTGAAGTTTCCGTAATAGGTTCAGAAAACGGAAATATACAAATTACAGTAAATAATACAATTGATTTTGCAGGGATTATTTATGCACCTAACGGAAAAGTTACGATTAATGTTAAATCGGGGACTTTTAACGGAAGAATATTTGCCCAAGAAATAGAAATAAATAGTGAAAATCTCGTTATTAACGGCGGAAATGAAGATATATCGGATTTAGGTTTTGTTGTTCCTAAACCTGTTGAAGAAACAACTACTGTAAATTCCGATGGGACAATTGAAACCACAGACGTAAGTGAAAGCGAAACAACAACTCCAACAACAACTAACACATCAACGCCTATCGAAACACAGCCTATAGATGTTCCCTCTGACGGAAATACAGAAAATTATTCCGAGTCAAATTATCAATATGATAAACTCGGCAGACTTATTAAAGTTGTTTATGATGCGGAAAATTATATTGAATATGAATACGACTCAAACGGAAATATTACTAAAATTACAACAGTAAAAGACGGAGTCATACAATAAAAAACGGAGGAATATATGAATAAAATTCTTAAAAGGATGTTAGGTTCTGTAATCGCTTTGGCATTAATGGTTCAAGCAACTGTGAGTGGGCTTCCGATAATGCTTAAAACGCCTGTATATGCAGAAACTTCTTCAGTTGAAACACAAGAAAAAACTCAACAACCAACTGAAGAAAATCCGGGAAGTGAAATTATTTCAAGCGGTAATGTAGAATATGAAGACTGGACTGTGTCCGCAAGTACCCCATTAACAGGAACAAAAGAGGTTAAAAATCTTAATATCAAAAGCGGAACATTAGATTTAAACGGACACACATTAATAGTTCACGGTGATGTAGTATTTTCCGGTGGCAAAATTACTTTTAACAAAGGTAAGCTTGAATGTGAAAATTTCACTATGAATAATTCTAATGCTAATTTAGTTATGACTAATGAAAACGACTATATTTTAGTAAAAAACAATTTTACATTCAGTCAAGGTTATTTTAATAGTAGTAATGCTATTGCCGGGACAATAGAAGTTCAAGGTAATTTTTCTGCTACTACCAGCCGTTTTTCACCATCTTTGGAGCAGAAAGTTTTACTTTCCGGCGAAGAAGAACAGACAATTTCTTTGTCCTCTGATGTTGGATTTAATATACTCGATATACAAAATCTAATTTCTGTATATTCTGTAACTCCAATCAAAGCAAATAAAATTATAGGCAACTTGGATAAGACTACACAATATATAAAATGTCATTCAGTAATATCAAATAAACCGCATTAATACACTGTTTTAAGAGTTTGGATGTTTAGCGATATTTAACGAAAATGACGCATTTTTAGCGGTGTGTATCGTCAAAAATGCGTCAACATATAACGCCCTTAGGCGTTTTCTTTTTCGTTTGTGCCGAGCATAATATTGCCGACATTTTCCATTGCAAGTGCCTGTTGCACCGCAAAACTGTGTGCGTAAATTTCCAAAGTTGTGGATGTCGAAGCGTGTCCGATAACGGCGGCGACATTCGTTGCGTTTTCGCCTTGGCTAATCATTATGCTCACGAAGCTGTGTCTGAGGGAATGGACTGACAAATTCTGGGGAATTTCCGTATTTTTTATAACTTTTTTGAGGTAAGAAATTGTCTGACTTTCAGCTAAAAATCCGCCTGTTGTGTTCGGAAAAACAAGATTGTTTTCCGTCCAAACATCGCCCATTTCAGTTTTGTAATTTTCGAGTTGAATTTTGTAATCTTGCAACATCTCGCAAACAGGCTTAATAAGGCGGATTACACGAGTTCCCGAAACTGTTTTCGGTTCTGTCACACGATTTCTCGCATCAACATTTTTGTTCACCGACAAAATTCCACTTTCAAAATTTATGTCGTTCCAAGTCAGCGACCTCGCCTCGCCACTCCGCAAACCTGTCAACAAAATAAAAATTAAAAAATTTTTGCAAGTCAAATTCCAACTGTTTTTCAGCAATTCAATCAACAATTTCGCCTGTTCGGGAGTCAACGCAACGTGCTTAAATTCGGCTTTTTTAGGCGGAGTTACGAGCCTCATCGGGTTTTCTTTCATAATTTGTTTTTTGACAGCAACCTCAAAAACACTTGACAAAATCGACTCAATTCGCTTGATAAAATTGCTGTTTAAAGGTTTGACAGGTGGCAGATAAAAAATATCTTTGAATTTCAAACCTAAAAATTTGCAAACTCGCTCGCCAACTTCTTTCGTAATTCCTATTTCACGTTTTGACAAACGAGATAAAGAATTGCAACTGTAAACGCCTGCTTGCTCCATTTTATACAGCGAAAATCCACATTTATAGACGTAATCTTTGAGTTCAAAACCTTCTTTAACGTAATATCTTTTCTGAACATATCCGCCTTTTTGGAGTTTTGTAAAATGCTTATCAAGCATTGCAGGATTTATGTCACGGAGCTTAAAATGCCCCATTTCAGGCAAAATGTGATTGTCCATAACATTGATTCTGCTGTCGATTGTGGACTGTTTCAAAGTCTGCGGAGCAACAT